>DASWRM010000056.1 GCA_036403155.1 Gaiellales bacterium
GATGATGCGCTCGCCCTCCGGGATGGCCGCCGAGAGGACGTTGAGCGTCGTCGTCTTACCGGAGCCGGTGCCGCCGGAGATGAGGATGTTCAGCTTGCCGCGCACGCAGGCCTCGAGGAACTGGCCGGACTTGTGCGTGAGCGTCCCGAACTTGATCAGGTCGGGCATGGTGAACGGATCGCGGCGGAACTTACGAATGGTGAGTGCCGATCCGCGCACCGCCAGCGGCGGGATGATCGCGTTCACACGCGAGCCGTCCGGCAGACGGGCGTCCACGTACGGGGACGACTCGTCGATGCGGCGGCCGATCCGGCTGATGATCTTGTCGATGATCCGCAGCAGGTGCTGGTCGTCGACGAACTGCGCGTTGGTGCGCGTGATCTTGCCGTGCCGCTCGATGTAGATCGTGCTGTGGTCGTTGACCATGATCTCCGTGATCGAGTCGTCCCGCAGGAACGGCTCGAGTGGGCCGTAGCCGAGGATGTCGTCGGAGATCTGCCGGATGATCTCCTGGCGCTCCTGCCGCGTGAGCGGGGTCTTCTCGAGCGCCAGCACCTCGGTCACGGCCTCATTGACCGTCGCCTCGAGGTCGTTGTCGCCCTTGGCGGCGTCGCTGTTGAACAGCCGCGGGCCGAGCCTGGCGATGATGTCCTTGTGGACGCGGGTCTTGAGATCGGCAAAGGGATCGGAGACGACCGAGGAGCGCTCGGGAGCGGGCTTGCCCGACTCCTGCTGCGCATCGACCTCGGTGCCGTCCTGCCCCGCGACCTGGATGCGAGACTGTAGCGACACGGGTTATCCCTTCCTTCGGAACTTCTTGCCGCCGCCGCCGCTCTCGGCCTTGCCGGCAGCGCGCTGGGGCACGAGCTTGTCGGCGACGTCCTGCAGCGACTTGGCGACACCCGAACGGGGATTCGAGATCGCGATCGGCACGCCCCGGTTGACGGAGACCGCCACCTCGCGGTCGACCGGCACCTCGAACTCGACCTTCATCTCGAGCGCCCGCTCGACCTCCTGCGGCTTCAGGCCGACCTTCGATCCGGAGCGGTTGACCAGCAGGTGGCGCCGCTCCTTCGGATAGTGGAGCAGGTCGAGCGTCTGCATCGTGAGCTTGATGTTCTTGACGGCCGGCACGTCCAGCGAGGCGACGAGCACCAGCTGGTCGGTGCGGTCGAGCGTCGACAGCACCGGGCCGTGGAAGAACGGCGGGGTGTCGACCACGATCACGTCGTAGCTCTCCTTCGCCACCGCGAACAGGTGGCCGAGCCGCTCCTCGGTGACCAGTTCGGCGTCCTCGGGCCGCAGCGGGGCGGGGAGGACGTGCACGCCGGAGGAGTGGGCCGTCACGTAGCCTGCCAGGGCGTCCGAGTCGAGCTCGCGCCGGGCCATGACCAGGTCGTAGATGGTCTTCTCCGGCTCGATTCCGAGCATGATGGCCGCGTCGCCGAACTGCAGGTCGAGGTCGAGGAACAGCGTCTTGCGATGCTGCTGCCGGGCGAAGATGGCCGCCAGGTTGCAGGCCAGCACGGTCTTGCCGGCGCCGCCCTTGGGTGAGAAGAACGTCACCACGCGGCCCTCGATGGTCGAGCTCGTCTTGCCGCCGGCGCCCGGTGCGCGGCCGGCCGCCAGCGAGTTCGCCTTCTTGATCGTGAAGACGATGCCGTCGGTCAGCTGCGGGAGCAGGACGACGTCGAAGATGCCCGCGGACAGCGCCTCCGAGAGGAGTGCGTTGGCCGTGGCCGACGTGACGAGCACGATGGGCGCCGCGGTGACGCCACGGATGGCCTCGATCTCGGCCGTCGGAACATGGTCGGTCGCGGTGGTGCCGTGCAGGATCACCTGCGCCCCGGACTCGGCCAGCTTGGTGCCGGCCTTGGCGGGATCGGCGGCGGTGCCGACCAGCTCCACCTCGGGATGGTCGGCGAGACCCTCCCTGACCTCGGCGAGGCCGTTGGCCGCGCCGGTGATGAAGACCTTGATGGGAGACGTGCTCATCAGTTCTGTCCCTTCACGCCGACGGCTGCGGCGATCTGACGGGCGTTGAGGCCCTCGAAGATGACCGACGGAACCGTGGCCAGGGTGGTCGGGCCGTCCGTCGAGCCGTTGGCCGGCCGCAGGGCGAACCAGAGCGCCCCGTCACCCGCGTGGAGGGTGAACGTGATCTTCGGGACGACGCTGTCGGGCACCTCGAGCGTGACCGACGGGATGTCGGACGACGAGACCAGCTTGCCGGTGGCCGTGTCGGTCTCCGGCGCCTTCAGCACCAGCACGTCGCGCACGATGATGCGGCTGACGTCGTAGTCCGAGCCGCCGTTGTTCGGGTGCACGGTGTAGGTGCCGACCAGGTCGACGTGGTCGCCGCTCTCCAGCGTGCCACCGAGCAGCTGGTCGGGAGTGAGCCCGATCTGGATCGCGCGGTAGTTCTGCTTGATCTGCGTGACGATGCGCGTGTCGTTGGACGGCGAGAACATCGCCGACGTCACCTGCTGGCCTGCGTACAGGTCCTGCTTGGCGACGTACGAGCTGTCGAGCGCCTTCTCGTCGACCAGCGCGCCGACGACGACGTCCTGCTGGATCACCTTGCGGAGCTGAAGCTGCCCGCCGGAGATCGCGTCCGCGACCGTGGTGCCGGCCGGGATGTCCGACGTCGCGACCACCACCGTCGTGGCCTGCTGCGAGCTCTTTGCGTGCTTCTGAACGTTCCCCGTGTACACGATCACGAGAAACGCCGCGATGCCGGCAAGAACCAGCGCGATCGCGATGTTACGGACGTTGTACGTCATGCGGCTGCCTCACTTGGGACGGAAGACGTAAGACCTAGCTGGTGTGCTATCGGCACGGTCCGTGCCGGACTTGAGGGATACGTGCAGCCCTTGCGCAACGGCGCTGGACGGGCCTGCGGAAGGGCTGTCAGGCGGTCAGCGAGACGGTGTAGGCGTCGGCGGCGGACCCGGTCCAGGCACCCGTCGTGTAGCTGGTGTCGGGCGTGTCCAGGCCGACGAACTCGCCGTTCACCTGCTTGCCGTCGCTGCTCGAGCACTGGCTGGTGCTGGGCGGGGTGCCGCAGCTGAGGATCACGAACCAGGCGAACCCGACCACCTTCATGTTGGCGCTGCTGCCGTTCGGCCACGTCGAGCTGCCGTTCAGGTTGACGACCACCGGAATCAGCACCAGCTGCTTGCTGGCCGCGTCGAGGATCTGGTAGGTGCCGTCGGCGTTCAGCTGGACGATCTGGTTGAACGTCTTCCAGGTGCTGATCCGGGCGGTCAGGCCCTGTGACGTCGGGCCGCTGTTGTTGCCGGTCTTCGTGGGCACCTGGTCCCCCACCGCGAGCGGGCAGACGTTCTCCGCGCCGCTGATCTCGTTCTTGTAGTCACTGGCCCCGTTCGCGGCCGAGCAGAGCTGGCCGTTCACGAACTGCGGCGACAGCGCGCCGTTGTTCGCGTTGGCCGTGTCCTTGGTGTAGATCGGGAACTGCGCGCCGGGCGTGTACTGGCCCTGCAGCACGCCCCACGGCATCATGTTCTGCTGGGGCACGACGCGCGTGAACGACTGGATGGTCGCGCGGGAACTGGCCGTGATGACGACCGAGTTGTGGCCGAACAGGCGGGTGAACCACGTCGACCGGGTGCGTGAGGCGGTCACGGTGACCGAGTCGCCCGCCGTCTGGTTCATCGTGATGGTGTAGCTGACGCTGTCGCTGCCCAGCCCGTTGTTGGCGTACTGCGCGGCCGCGGCCGTCCGCGCGGCGCTCTGCGAGACCGGTAGCCGGCTCGCGCCGGCCAGCGCGGCGGCATCGGTGGCGGCCTGGACGGACCGCTTCGCCTGGTACCACGCTCCGACGTCGATCGCGAGCGCGCAGGCGCCGAGCAGCGACATCATGAACACGGTGATCATGACGAGCGACTGCCCCCGCTCAGCGCGGTGGCCGTGTCGACGATGTGAGTGGCTCATTCGGCGGTGCCACCTCGGTGTGGGGATGGGAGCGTGGGCGCGCGGGGGGTAGCGCCTCTCTCACTGTCATCGAACGGCGCGCCGGTGACACCCCCTGAAAGGGGGAACGTCCGAGCCGCGGGTCTCACACGAGCCCCGGGATCAGGCGCTTGGTGCCCTCCGCGTAGGTCGCGTACTCGGGGAACTCCGCGCGCAGCGTCGCCTCCTCGTAGTGCGTCCGCATCAGCTGGAGCACGAGGCAGACCGCCCAGGCGCCGAGCGCGATCGTCCATCGCTGCGACCCGGCAGCGATGCCGAGCGCGGCGAGCAGCTCGCCGAGATAGAGCGGATGGCGGACGAGGCGGTACGGCCCGCGGGTGACGAGCCCCCGGACGTCGGGCAGCACGCCGAAGCAGCGGCCGAGCACCGCGACCGATGCCAGCGCGAACGCGAGGCCGCCGAGGATGAGGCCGTCGCCGAGGACGACGCGCACCCCCGCGCCGCTCGAGCCGGCCGTTATGCCGAGCACGATCAGCGCAGCCTGCGCCCCGAGCGCGGCCGCGGCGCCCGACACGCTCGTGCCGCGGCGAAGCGGGGTGGGGCGGACGTTGACGAGCACGGCGAACATCAGCCACAACCCGCCGCTCAGCGCATGGAAGGCGGCGTCCGCCGCGCCGTGCGACCGCAGCGCCGCGACGCCTGTGAGCGCCGCCATGCCGCCGAAGAGGAACGTCGGGAGGCCGCGCGAGCCGAGCAGGGACAGGATGGTCCGGGGCCGCATCGCCGACGTATCGGCGGGGGCGGCCGGTCGCTTGAGGCCTGCTACTCGACGCGCATCGTCGTGGTCGAGCTGAGCGTGCCCGACTTGGCGATGATTCCCATGAGGCTGATCGAGTACGGGTAGGTCACCTTGACCGACACGTCCGTGCCCTGCGCGAAGGTGGGGCTGTTCGGGTAGGTGACCGTGATGCTGGACTGCTTGAGACCCGGGGCGGCCGCCTTGGCGGCGGCGGTTGCGGCCGTCTCGGCCGCGGACGTGCCCAGCGCGCGGCTCACGGACGCCTTGCGCGCGCCCTCGCGCGCAGCCGCCGTGACCTGGATGTAGTTGTTGAACACCACGCCGAACTGGAGGATCGCGAAGAGGATCAGCAGCAGGACGGGAAGGATCACGGCGAACTCGACGACCGCCTGCCCGTGTTCGGTGTTGCGCTGCTTGGACACGAATCCTCGCTCGGGGGTTGTGGGACGGGGGAACGTTGTGCGAAAGGCGGGCCCCGGCCTGGATGACCCAGGCCGGAACCCGCCAAGACTTCACTCGATTACATGGCGCCGATTACGCCATTGAGGACGCTCGAGATCTTGTTGCTCAGGAGGCCGAGGGTGACCACCACAGCGATGGTGATGACGCCGAGCACGACGGCATACTCAGCCATCGTCTGGCCCGACTCCTCCTTGAGATCCGCGAACAGGCGGCTCAGGTACTCGATCAAGGAATTCACCTCCCCTCCTACATTCTGGGATCCGCCGGGAGCGGCAGGTTCCTGTGGGATCTGTTTCGGCAGTCGGCCGGAAAGGTTGAGCGCTTTCCGGCCAGTTCCCCTGTTTGGGGGACCTGCCTCTGCAGGCGTATCTCCATAGGTAGACGAGAGCCCGCGGGATGGCATCCCCCGTTGGGATGCTTCTCGGCTATCGTCTGCCGCGATGGCAACGGTGATCGACGGCAAGCGCGTGTCCGAGCAGGTGCGCGAGCGGGTCGGGCGCGAGGCGGCGTCGTTCATCGAGGCAAGCGGCCACACGCCTGGCCTGGTGACCATCCTGGTCGGCGAGGACGCCGCCTCCCAGATCTACGTGCGCAGCAAGGGCGAGCGCACGAAGGAGCTCGGGATGGCGTCCTTCCACGAGCAGCTGCCGGCGACGGCGAGCCAGGACGAGGTCGAGAGCACGGTCGCGAAGTGGAACGCCGACGACCGCGTGGACGGAATCCTCGTGCAGCTGCCGCTGCCCGGCGACCTCGACGCCAAGCCCGTTCTCGAGCTGATCGATCCGTCGAAGGACGTCGACGGGTTCCACCCCGTCAGCGTCGGCCGGCTCGTCGCCAATCAGCCCGGGCTGCGGCCCTGCACACCGGCCGGCGTGATGGAGCTGCTCAGCGCCTACGAGATCCCGGTGTCCGGCGCCGAGGCGGTCGTCGTCGGGCGGTCGGACATCGTCGGCAAGCCGGTCGCGCTGCTGCTGCTGCACCAGAGCGCGACGGTCACCATCGCGCACTCCCGCACCCGCGACCTGGCCGAGGTGACGCGGCGCGCCGACATCCTGGTCGCCGCCGTGGGCCGCGCCCAGATGATCACCGGCGACATGGTCAAGCCCGGTGCAACGGTGATCGACGTGGGCATCAACCGCACCGAGGCGGGAGTCGTGGGCGACGTCGACTACGCGTCCGCGTCCGAGGTGGCCGGGGCGATCACGCCCGTGCCGGGAGGCGTCGGCCCGATGACGATCGCCATGCTGCTGTCCAACACGCTGCACGCCGCGAAGCTCAGACGCGGCTGACCCGGCACGCCGGCCAACCGGTAAAGCAGTGGTGATTGCGGCTGTCCGCCGCGTCCTCTATAGTCGCGCGGTTCAGCAGAAGCGGTCCATACCGGTCCGCGGGTTCTAGGAGGACGAGTAGGTTGGCAGAAGGTACCGTCAAGTGGTTCAGCAACGAGAAGGGCTACGGCTTCATCCAGCAGGACGGCGGTGAGGACGTGTTCGTGCACTTCTCCGAGATCCAGGGCGATGGCTACAAGAGCCTCGCCGAGGGTCAGCGGGTCGAGTTCGAGGTCGCGCAGGGCAACAAAGGTCTGCAGGCCAGCGGCGTTCGGGCCATCGGCTGAACTCGCGGGGAGCGGCGCTCCCTTTCACGGCGGCACAGACCCGAGGGCGCCGGCGTCCCCAACGGACGCCGGCGCCTGATGAACTATCCTCTCGCCGATGCCGATCTCCGCTGACGACGTGCTGCACGTTGCGCGCCTCGCCAACCTGTCGCTGAGCGACGAGGAGGTGGCGCGGATGTCCGAGCAGCTGTCCGGGATCCTGGAGCACGTCGACGCGCTGTCGTCGCTCGGTCTCGCGGACGTGCCGCCCACAGCGCACGCGCTCGACCTGCAGAACGTGACGCGCCCCGACGAGGTGCGCCCCAGCTGGCCCCGGGACGAGGTACTCGCGAACGCCCCGGCCGCCCAGGACGGCATGTTCCGCGTCCCGCCCACCGCATGACCGGGCTCGACACGCTGGGGCTGACCGCCGAGCGGTGCGTCGAGCTGCTGGACACGCGCGAGGTGTCGTGCCGGGAGCTGGTGGAGGCGTACCTGGCGCGCATCGAGGCACACGACGGCGACCTGCATTGCTTCCTGCACACCCGCGCCGAGACCGCGCTGGCCGAGGCCGACGCGCTCGATGCAGAAGGCCGCAGCGGGCTGCAGGGCGTCCCGATCGCGCTGAAGGACATCCTCTGCGTCGCGGGCGAGGAGACGACGGCGGGCTCGCGGATCCTCCAGGGCCACCGGCCGCTGTACGACGCGGGCGTGGTCACGCGCTGCAGGCGGGCTGGTCTGATCCCGCTCGGCAAGACGAACATGGACGAGTTCGCCATGGGGTCGTCGACCGAACACTCGGCGTTTGGGCCGACGCACAACCCGTGGGACCCCGAGCTCGTGCCCGGCGGGTCGAGCGGCGGTTCCGCTGCCGCGGTGGCGGCGGGATTCGCGCCGCTCTCGCTGGGCACGGATACGGGGGGATCGATCCGGCAGCCGGCCGCGCTGTGTGGGGTGGTCGGGCTGAAGCCGACGTACGGCGCCGTCTCTCGCCATGGCCTGATCGCCTTCGGCAGCTCCCTCGACCAGATCGGCCCCTTCGCGCTGACCGTCCGCGATGCCGCGCTGGCGCTTGGCGTGATCGCCGGTCACGACCCGTGCGACTCCACGTCCGTGCCGCTGCCCGAGCCGGTGGTCGTTCCGGATGCGGAGGACATGCGCGGGCTGACGATCGGGATCCCGACCGACCTGCTGTCGGTCGAGGGCGTCGAGAGCGGCGTGCGGGAGTCCTTCGAGGCGACGCTCGGCGAGGCCGAGCGACTCGGCGCGACGATCCGCGAGATCACCCTGCCGACCGCCCGCCATGCGCTCCCGGCGTACTACCTGATCGCCCCGGCCGAGGCGTCCGCCAACCTGGCGCGCTTCGACGGCGTCCGCTACGGGCTGCGGCTGGAGCAGCCGGGCGACACGATCGTCGACATGTACGGACGGACGCGCTCGGACGGGTTTGGCGACGAGGTGAAGCGCCGCGTCATGCTGGGCACGTACGTGCTCTCGGCCGGGTACTACGACGCCTATTACGGCACCGCGCAGCGCGTGCGTACCCTCCTGCGGCGCGAGTTCGACGGCGCGTTCGCAGGCGTCGACCTGATCGCGACGCCGGCCTCGCCCGCCGTCGCGTTTCCGATCGGCGAGCGGATCGACGACCCATGGGCCATGTACGCCTGCGACCTGTTCACCGTGCCGGTGAACCTGACCGGGCTCCCGGGCATCTCGCTGCCGTGCGGGCTGTCGGACGGCCTGCCGGTCGGGTTCCAGCTGATCGGGCCCGCGTTCTCGGAGAACCGCATCCTGGCGGCGGCGCACGCGCTCGAGCGGGCGCTGGGCTTCGAGCCCGTGCCCACGGCCTACCGGGTGGGCGGATGAGCGCACCCGCGTGGGAGCCGGTGATCGGCCT
>DASWRM010000057.1 GCA_036403155.1 Gaiellales bacterium
GAACGCACACGCCGGCCTGGTACGACTTGGTCTCCAATAATTGGGCGTGGCGTCACGGCAGGCGCCGCCACGCCGTTCGCGACGCTCCTAGACGGCGGCGTGCAGCCCCAGCGCTTCGCGCATCGCCGACGTGTGGGCCGGCGTGCTGCCGCAGCAGGAGCCGATCACGTCCACGCCCAGCTCCTGCATGCGCACGGCGTAGCGCGCCATCACCTCGGGCGTGCCGCCGTAGCGGAACTCGTCGCCGACCAGCTGCGGCAGGCCGGCGTTGCTCTGGGCCAGCAGCAGCACGCCGTCCGGCCGCTCGGCGGTCATCGCCACCATCACGGCCTCGATCTCGTCGGGGCCGCTGCCGCAGTTGCCGCCGATCAGCTCGACGCCCATCGCGGCGATCTCGGAGAGCGCTCGCGAGGGGCTCACCCCCATCATGGTGTGGCCGTTCAGGTCAAAGGTCATCGTCACCGCGACCGGCACGTCCGGCGCCGCGCGGCGAGCTCCCTCGACCGCAGCGCGGACCTCACCGAGGTCGCTGAAGGTCTCGGCCAGCAGCAGGTGCGCGCCGCCGGCGGCGAGCCCGGCGGCCTGCTCGGCGAACAGGTCGACGGCCTCGTCGTGCGTCATCGTGCCGAGCGGCTCCATCAGCTCGCCGGTCGGCCCCATGCTGCCGAGCGCGAGCACGCCGTAGGCATCCGCCGCCTCACGGGCCACACGCGCGCCCGCCTCGTTCAGCTCGTGGACGCGATCCTCCAGCCCGTGCAGCGCCAGCCGCGGCCGCGTGCCGCCGAAGGTGTTCGTCGTCAGCAGCCGCGCTCCGGCGTCCGCGTAGGCGGTGTGGATGACGTGCAGGCGGTCGGCGTGCTCGACGTTCCAGATCTCGGGCGACGCACCGGGCATCAGCCCGGCCGCCTGCAGCATGGTGCCGATCGCACCGTCGCTCAGCACCGGTCGGGTGTCACCCAGCAATGTCGCGATGTCGCTCATCACACCTCCAGGAGGGTCTGCAGCCGCGTGTCGTCGTACTCGCCGTCCAGGCGCTCCGCCACCGTGGCGACCACCTCGTCAGGCGTACCGCCGGCGGGCAGCCACTCGCCGTGCTGCCACTGCTCCAGGTACGCGTCCGACCCGGCCATGCCCAGACGCATCGCCGCCTCGTCGATCGCCTCCTGGAATCGGTCCGGCAGGGCCGACTTGGCCGTCGCGGCGCCGTCGCGGGCGGTCACCATCGACGGGATCTCCCGCCAGTAGGTGATGCGGTACTCCGCCATGGCGCGGAGTGTATCGGCGAGCCATCGGTAGCATGGCGCGGTGGACGGGTTCTCCCAGCAGCTGATCGCGCGCTCCGGGTATGAGGGCGAGGACTTCACCGCGGCCTACGATGCGCACCGGCCGGCGCCGCCTGACGCAGTCCTCGACATCATCGAGATGCATGCCGTAAGGCGCTCGCAGCTGGTCGTCGACCTGGGCGCCGGCACGGGGCTGTCGACGCGCCCGTGGGCAGATCGAAGCGTTGCGGTCGTCGGGATCGACGCCAACAAGCACATGGTCGAGCGCGCGCGGGCCGAGACGGCGGCACCGAACGTCAGCTTCGCGCTGCGCCATGCCACGGACACGGGGCTCAGCGACGGCGAGGCCGACATCGTTACCTGCGCCCAGTCGTTCCACTGGATGGAGCCGCAGCCGGTGCTCGCCGAAGCGGCCCGGATCCTGCGCGCAGGAGGCGTGTTTGCCGCGTACGACTACGACGTGGTGCCCGTCGTGCACCCGAGCGTCGACGCGGCGTTCGTCGCGCACGTCGAGGCGCGATCCGAGGCGCGACGGCGTCTGGGGCTCGAAGCCGGCGCCGCCGTTTGGCCGAAGCACGGGCACGCTGCGCAGCTCCGAAGCAGCGGCTCGTTCTCGCTGGTTCGCGAGCTGCAGTGCCACGCCGAGGGCATGATCGATGCCGAGCGCCTGATTGGCCTTGCGAGCAGCATCGGAGGACCGGCCGAGCTGTTCGACGGCCGGGCTCTCGAGGTGCTCCGCACGTTCGAGACGCTGGCGTCAACGGCCCGCGCGGTGCTCGGCGAAGCTACCCGGCGATCGCTCACCGGCTACACGGTCCGGCTTGGCGTGCGGCGATGAGACCTACGCCATCTGCACAGGCGCCGACACCAGCGGGCGCTCACGCAGGTACGGCAGGGGTCGTGCCGGATCGTCCGAGTCGATCTCGCGGGCCAGCCGGTGCCCGTCGAAGATCGCATCCGCGATAAGCCTGGGTGCGACGCAGTCGCCGATCCGGTAGAGCGCCTCGATGCCCGCGGCCTCCAGTGCCGCCCGGTCGGATGCGAGCTCCTGATAGAGCGCCTCGTCGGACCGCCGCTGCGTCACGAGCACCACGCCGTCGACGTCCAGGCTCGTCCGCGCCTGGAACTCGCCGTGCAGTTCGATCCCGCCCTCGTCGATGCGCCCCACCACGACCGCCCGGTGCACCCGCACGCCGAGCTCGTTCAGCCGGTCCCGCACCGGGCGGCCCTCGAGCGTCTGATCGCAGTACGGCGCAACCGCCTCGTGACTTGTGACGAACTCGACCTCGAGCCCCTCGCGCCGCAGCAGCTCCGCGATCGCCGTTCCCGTGAAATACCCCTCGTAGTCGATCACGGCAACGCGCGAGCCCGGTGGACGCTTGCCGTCGACCATGACCTGCTCCGGCGTCATCACATGAGACAACGTCGCATCCGCGCCGGCGATCGGCTGCCGCGTGACGCCGCTCAGCCCGTCACCCGACCACCGGGCGCCCGTCGCCACGATCACGATCTGGGCGCCGTAGTCGCGCACCGCCTGCACGTCGAGGCGCGAGTGCAGCCCGACGGAGACGTTGTCGAGGCGGTCGAGCTGCGCCCGCCGGTAGTCGATCACGTGTCCCCACGTCCCCAGCCCCGGCATCCTCGTGATCCAGCTCATGCACCCGCCGATGTCGTCGGCGCCGTCAACCAGATGCACGAGCTCCATGCCGCGCTTCCCGAGCACGGAGGCGCATTCCATCCCGGCCGGCCCCGCACCCACCACCAGCACCGCACGGTCGCTGTTCGCCGCCCGCTCGAAGCGCTCGGGGTGCCAGCCGCGCCGGTACTCCTCGCCCGCGGTGGCGTTCTGCGTGCAGCCCAGATGCCTGCCCCAGATCGAGCGCGAGTAGCAGGCGTTGCACCCGATGCACTCGCGAATCTCGTCGTACCGCCCCTCCTCGATCTTGCTCGGCAGGAACGGGTCCGAGATCGAGGGACGCGCCGCGCCGATCAGGTCGACCGTTCCGCCGCGCACGAGATCCGCCATGCGGTCGGGATCGGTGAAGCGTCCGACGACGACGATCGGCTTATCGGTCGCCTCGCGCGCCCTGCCCGACCACTCCATCTGGTAGCCCTGGTCGTAGAACCGCGACGGGCCTGAGTCGAGGCGGCCCGCACCCCACATCGCCCCGATCACCACGTCCCACAGGTCGACCATGTGATCCGCCGCCCGGATGAACTCGAGCCCCTCCTCGATCGGCACGCCGGACAGCTCGAGCGTGTCGGCCGCGATGCGCACCGCTATGGCGACGTCGTCACCGATCGCCTCCTTGACCAGCTCGATTGCCTCGAGCCAGAAGCGAGCCCGGTTTTCGAAGCTGCCGCCGTACTCGTCCGACCGGCGGTTGTAGACCGGCGAGAGAAACTGGCTCGGCAGATACGTGTGCGACCCGTAGACGTACACGATGTCGAAGCCCGCACTGCGAGCCCGCAGCGCCGCCTCGACCCATTCCCGCTGGGCGCGGCGGATGTCGTCGCGATCCATCGCCTTGGGGACGACCATGCTGTCCATGTCGCTCCCGATCTGCGACGGCGCGAGCTGCGGCAGCCGCGCCTCGCGGCTCTCGGCGTAGACGCCGCCGTGCCACAGCTCGACGCCGGCCAGCGCGCCGTGCTCATGCGCCTTCTCGGTCATCAGCGACAGCGCCCGCATGTCCTCGTCGTCCCACAGCCGCGCCGAGACGTACGGCGTCTCGTCCGAGTCCTGGCTGATCGAGCAGTACTCCGTGCACACCCCCGCCCAGCCGCCCTCCGCCTTCATGCCGCGGAACGCCGCCTGGGTCCACGGCTTCTCGACGCCGAAGCCCGTGCAGTGGGGAACCTGATAGAAGCGGTTGCGCAGCGTCTTGGGGCCGATTCGCACCGGCTCGAACAGGATGTCGTGGCGGGCCTCGCGCGCCATCAGGCGGCCGCCCGGATCTCGGCCCTGCGCCGCTCCATGTACTCACGGAGCTCCTCATCGACGGCGTCGTCGATCCCGGGATCCTCGTAGCGCTCCAGCAGCGCCTTCCACTCAGCCGTGGCAAGCGTGCCGGTCGTCTGCGATCCCTGCTTCTGCCACGTCACGTACGCCTGCGAGCGGAAGAGCGGGCTCATGAACATCCACTCGCGGAAGTGGTCGAGCGTATGGCCGGCGGCCAGGAACATGCCGCCCGGGCCCTCCTCGCGCATCGCGTCGATCGCGAGCCGCTCGTCGGTCGTCTCGATTCCCTCGTCGATGACGCTGAACATCCGCAGCACCTCGAGGTCGATCACGAACTTTTCGTACGAGGCGGTCAGGCCGCCCTCCAGCCAGCCGGCGGCGTGCATCACCAGGTGCGACCCGGCCAGCATCGTCGCCCACAGGGTCATCGAGGTCTCGGCGGCGGCGGCCATGTCGAGCGAGTTGGACGAGCAGAGTCCGCCGCCACCGCGATACGGGAGCCGGTAGCGCCTCGCCAGCTGGCCACCCGCCAGCGTGCCCAGCACCGACTCGGGGGTGCCGAACGACGGACCGCCGGTTCGCATGTCGACGGCCGTGAAGAACGACCCGAACAGCACCGGACATCCGGGGCGCACGGTCTGCACCAGTGCCACGCCGGACAACGCCTCGGCGATCTTGAGGACGAGCCCGGACGCGATCGTGATCGGCGCGGTCGCGCCCGCCAGCAGGAACGGCGTGATCACCACGGGCTGGTTGGCAGTTGCCCATTCGGTCAACGCGTCCACCATGAGGGAGTCCCAGACCAGCGGGCTGTTGGGATTGACCACCCCCAGCAGGGCCGGCGTCCGCTCGATCGCCTCGCGGCCGCCGCACGCAATCGCCGCAAGGGCGACGGCGTCGCGCGCCTTGTAGCCCGATGTTCCGTAGCAGACATGCGGCTTGTCCGAGTAGCGGATGATCGAATAGTCCATGTCCATGTGACGCGCGTGCTCGTCCAGGTCGGCCGCTTCCACCGTGCCGCTCTGGTGGCAGGTGATCAGGTCGGCCGCGTGCGCCATCTTCACCAGCTCCACGTGGTCGGCGTACGTGCCGTCCCGCCGCCCGCGCTCGAGGTCCGAGCAGAAGGGGGAGCCGCCCACCGGGGTCAGCACCGGACCGGCGTCCCCGATCCGCACCGCCCGCTCGGGGTTGCGGCCCTGCAGGGTGAAGGCCGACGGCGCCTTCGCCAGCATCTCCATCACGAACTCGCGGTCCCAGTGGACGCGCTCGCCGTCGATCTTCTGGCCGAGCGCAGCCAGGCGCGCGAGCGCATCCGGGTGGCGGACGTCCGTGCCGATCTCCTCGAGGACGGTCATCGCCTGGTCGTGAACGAGGTCGAGCTGCTCCTCGGTCAGCACCTCACGACCGGTGTTCCGGGTGAACATCGCGCGACTGTACCGCAGGGCACTCGAAGGTCAGCACCGCAACCGTCAGGCGCGCGAGGCGGCCGTCGCCTGGTCGACGAAGGCAGCCACGGGCTCCGCAAGGGCGGCGCCGATGGAGGCAGCGTCGCGGGTGCCGCCGGCGCGGCGGAAGCCGTGATCCGCACCGTCGATCTCCACGAGGTGCGCGCGCGTCCCGAGCCGCGAGAGGACGGCGCGCAGCAGCTCCGGGCGGGCGAACGCATCACGCGACCCCTGGATGAACAGCATCGGAATGTCGAGCCCGTACAGATGCGCATCGCGGATGCGCTCCGGACGGCCGGGCGGATGCAGCGGGTAGGCGAGAAAGACCAGTCCGGCGGCCGGCATGCCGTCGGCAGCGGCCATGGAGGCGATGCGACCGCCCATCGAGCGGCCGCCGGCGAGCAACGGCAGCCCGGGCGCGGCTGCACCGGCTCGCTCGTGAGCGGCGCGAAACGCCTCGAGCAGCACGGGCGCCCGGTCGGGCGCACGCCGGCCGGCACGCATGTAGGGGAAGTTGAACCGGTGCGTCGCGATACCCCGCTCGCGCAGCGACTCGCAGAGCCCCTGGAGCAGCGGAGAGGTCATCGGTGAGCCCGCCCCGTGGCCGAGCGTGAGCATCGCCCGGGCGCCGGGCGGCACGATCGTCAGCTCCGCAGGCGGCTCCGCGGCCACGGGGTGGGATGATGCCAGGATGGGCGGCACGCTGTACCTCGGCACGTCCGGTTTCGCCTACGAGGAGTGGCGCCACGGCGCCTTCTACCCGGAGGGCGTCACCGCGTCGCGCATGCTCGCGCACTATGCGACGGTGTTCCGCTCGGTCGAGATCAACTACACCTTCCGGCGGTTTCCGGAAGAGGCAACACTTCGGACATGGCTGGCGCAGACGCCCGAGGACTTCCGCTTCACGCTCAAGGCGAACCAGCGGATCACGCACACCAGGCGGCTCCGCGCGGTGGACGGCGACCTCGAGGACTTCATCGCACGCGCGCGCACGCTGGGTGAGCGGCTGGGCCCGATCCTCTTCCAGCTTCCGCCCAACCTCCAGTACGACCGTGTGCTGATCGAGTCGTTCCTGCCGCTGATCCCGCCCGACGTCGCGGGCGCGTTCGAGTTCCGCCATCCGTCCTGGCGGGAGGCGGACGACCTGCTGGCCGAGCATGGGCTGGCGCGCTGCGTCGCCGACACCGACGAGCAGCCGGCATCGGCGGATGACCTCCCCTGGGAGCCGTTCGGCTACCTGCGGCTGCGCCGGGTTGCCTACTCGGCCGACGAGCTGGCAATGTGGGCCGGTCGGATCCGCGGCGCGCTGGGCGCGGGAAGCGACGTCCACTGCTACTTCAAGCACGAGGATTCGGCCGCCGGGCCGCGCATGGCACTCGCACTGGCGACGCTGATCGGCGGGTCCGCCGAACCGGCGGCACGCGAAATCCGCAAATAGCGACCTTTACCGTTTCCTGCCGCTTCACGGCTTGCTAGCCTCGGCTCCGGTGGTGGCCGCTCCGCTCCCGCCGAACGAGACAACGACATCGCAGGAGACGCATCGGTGAGACGCACGCTGATGGCGGCTCTCGTCCTCTTCTTCGCGTGGGCCGGCATCGCCAACGCGCAGACGGTGACGGGCCGCCTGGATTCGACGGGTGAGCAGTCGCCCATCCGCTCCGCGACGCACTTTCGCGTCACGCGAGGACACGACATCAGCGCCATCCTTCGCTGGCGGAGCGGATCGACCCACCTCAGGCTCTACCTGGCACGACGGCGCCGGGACGGTTCCTGGCGTCGCGTTGCCCGCGCCATCATGCCTCGGGCACACCCGAAGCAGCTGAACGTGCGCCACGCGCGGGAAGGCCGCTACCGGCTGCGCGTGCGGGCCGTCGCCGGCCGGACGCGATACCGGCTCAGCTACGAGGTCACGAAGACGAGGCCCCCGCTGGCACACGGGCCGTTCCTGACGCTGCTCTTCTCCCGCTCCGAGATCGGCACGGCGACCGGGTGCGCTCCCGATCCCGCCGGGTACGCCAACCTGCTGACGGTGGTGGCGCCCGCGCTTGCCCGCCGTGGCATTGCAGCGACCGGCTCGGTGGAAACGGGGATCACGAAGGCCGGCTCACGGGCGTGCGTCCACTACGGGCGCTCCCTCGCCGCGTCGTGGTCCGATCTTGCACAGCTCCGCGACCGCTACGGCTGGGCGTTCGTGTCGCACGGCCGCAGGTGGGCGACGAACCTCGCCCACATGTCCCGGGAGCAGCAGTGGAACGACATCTGTGGAAGCCTGATCGACCTCGAGCGCCATGGGTTTCGGACGGGGGACGGGCTGTTCGCCTTCCCGAACAACACCTGGGACACGACCGTGCAGAACAGCGTGGTCGCGACCTGCTTTGCATTCGGCCGCCGCTACGGCGTGGGCCCGACCACGCGGTCGCAGGCAATGGTATCGCCGCACTGGCAACGAACACAGGGCGTGGCCGGCGGGCGGTGCAACGACCGTTCACTGCCGTGCTCTCACCTCGACACGATCACGACGTACCGATCGCCGGTCCGCGTGGCGCAGCAGATGGCGGCGCTCGGCAGCGACGACTGGCTCACGCTGCAGAGCTACGTCCTCGTGACCGGCGACCGCGCCGGGCAGTGGCATTGCACAGGACGCAACTGGGAGTCGCACTGGTCAAACGACGCAGAGCGGTACTGCTGGGGCGACTACCGGAAGATCCTGGACGCCATCCCCGGGACGGTCACCGTCACCGATCCCAAGTCGGTCGCTCGGGCGTGGGGCCGGACGAACTACCGCGTCCCGGCGGCGTGACCGTTGCCGGTCCGGTACACGGCCGTTACCCAACCGCCATGGCGCCCGGCCCCCTGACCGCGTAGGGTCCAGACCATGATCTCGCGACCACTGCGACCCGGCGCTCGGCTGGTCGGACTGCTGCTCGCCGTGCTCGCCGCCGGGGCGGGCGCGGGCGTGTCGGCGACCCACGGCACGCAGGCGGCCGACGCAGCAACGCCGACGCGCGCGCAGATGGTCGGGCAGCGGCTGATGGTGTCGATGTCCGGGAGACGGCCGGACGCGGCATTGCTCGCGCGCATTCGTGCCGGGCAGGTCGGTGGGATCATCCTGTTCGGGGCGAACATCGTCGACCAGACGCAGCTGACGAAGCTGACGCACCGGCTGCAGGCCGCCGCGGCCGCAGGCGGGCGACCGCCGCTTCTGATCGCCACCGATCAGGAGGGAGGGCTGGTGCGGCGGCTGGGATGGGCGCCACCGACGCGGTCGGCCGAGGAGATGGGCGCGCTTTCGCCGGACAGCGTCAGGCACATCGGCCGCCGCGCCGGACAGGCGCTCGCAGCCGCCGGCGTCAACTTCGATCTCGCTCCCGTGGCCGACATCCCGCGGTCGTCGACGAACTTCATCGGCCTGCAGCACCGCGCGTTCTCGACCAACCGGTACGTCGTCGCCGACGACGTGAGCGCGTTCGCGAAGGGGCTCGAGAGGGCCGGCGTCCTGCCGGCGGTCAAGCACTTCCCGGGACTCGGCCGCGCGGGAGCCACCTCCACCGACGATGCCGTCGTCAGGATCGACGCGACGACCGCGCAGATCACGTCGGGCCTGCTCCCCTACCGCGTCGCCATCGACCGGTCGGTGCATCCCGTGATCATGCTCTCCACCGCCGTCTACCCGGCCTTCGCGCCGAAGGCCGCGGCGTGGTCGACCGCGATCGGCACGAGGCTGCTCCGCACCACGCTCGGGTTCAAGGGGGTGACGATCACCGACTCCCTGACGTCGGCGGCCGCCGTCCGGGGAACGACGCCCGGCGTGCTGGCGGTCCGGTGCGCCGTCCACGGCGACGACGTGCTGCTGGTCACCGGCTCCGAGTCCGCCACGCAGCAGGCCTACCAGGCGGTGCTGGCCGCCGCCCGCTCCGGCCAGATCCCGATGTCGAACCTGAAGACGTCCTACGCGCGCATCGTGAAGCTGAAGTCGCGCCTCTAACAAAGGCGCGTCAGGCGAGCGGCGCCGTCAGCACGTAGGCGATGGCGCCCACCAGTGCCGCGGCCGGCAGGGTGAGGATCCAGGCAACCGCGATCTCGGCGGCGACCGCCCACCGCACGCCGGGCAGCCTGCTGACGGCACCGGCTCCGAGCACGGACCCCGAGATCACCTGGGTGGTCGAGACGGGAAAGCCGGCGCGCCCGGTGTACCAGAGGATCACGCTGGCCGTGGTCTGCGCGGCAAACCCCTCCGGCGGCTCCAGCTTGAAGATCCGCGTGCCCATGGTGCGCATGATCCGCCACCCGCCCACGTACGTTCCGCCGGCGAGGGCGAGGCCGGCCGCCACCTTCACGTACCACGGGATGGTGAACTCGGTCAGCGTGCCATTCGTGTAGAGGGCCAGCGCGATCACGCCCATAGTCTTCTGCGCGTCGTTGGTTCCGTGAAGGAACGCCATCAGGCTTCCCGAGGCGATCTGCGCGGCCCGGAATCCACGGTTGAGCGGCCCCGGGCGGGCCCGGCGGAACGTCCACAGGATGGCGAGCATGACGCCACCGGCGAGCACGAACCCGATCACCGGGCTCTCCACCGCCGGCAGCAGGATCTTGTTCCAGATGCCGCTCCACTCGACCCCACTCGAGCCGTGTGCGGCCATCATGGCGCCGATCAGACCGCCGAACAGGGCGTGCGACGACGACGACGGCAACGCGAGGTACCAGGTCGTGAGATTCCACGTGATCGCGCCGAGCAGGGCGGCGAGCAGGATGTGCTGCGTCACCAGCTCGGTCTTGATGATGTCCTTGCCGACCGACTTCGCGACGGCCGTCCAGATCAAGGCGCCGAGCAGGTTCATCACCGCAGCGACGGCCACGGCGATCCGCGGGGAGAGCGCCCGCGTCGAGACGGTGGTCGCGACCGCGTTCGCCGTGTCGTGGAAGCCGTTGGTGAAGTCGAAGGCCAGGGCGGTCGCCACCACCACCCAGACGAGCAGGTCGCTCACCGGTTCTTCAGGTACACGCTCTCGAGCACGTGCGCCGCCCGCTCACACCCGTCGACGGCCTGCTCCAGATCCTCGTGGATGTCCTTCCACTGGATCACGGTCAGGGGGTCCATGCCGTTCGAGAACAGGCCCGCGACCGCGTCGCGGACGATCCGGTCGCCCTCGTCCTCGAGGGTGTGGACGCCCACGAGCAGCTCGCTGACATCGCGGAGCCCCTCCAGCGAGCCGACCGCCTCGGCCAGCTTCGCCGTGGCGCGGTGGATAACGCCGGCCTGCTCGATCGCCTCCGGCCGGACGTCGGCCACCTTGTAGAGGTCGATCTCGTCTGCGACCTGGTCCATCAGGTCGCAGACATCGTCCAGTGCAGCAGCCAGGTCGTAGATGTCCTCGCGATCGATGGGCGTGACGAAGGTCGTGTTCAGGAGCTGGATGATCGAGTGCGTCACGTCGTCCCCGATGTGCTCGCGGTCCTTGATCTCGGCCACGAGGGCGCCGCGGGCGGGATAGTGCTGCAGCAGATCGAGCAGCAGCTGCGATGTCACGACCAGGTTTGCGGCCGCCCTGTCGAACAGCGCGTAGAACTCGCGGTTCTGTGGGACGAGCCTCAGCCGGGGCACAGCGTCACCTTACCCGTGTTCGCGGACCGCGTATCTCATGTCGGATGCGGTGCGGTGAAGAAGCACTTGCAGTAACCCCAGAGCTCCGGCGCGAATCCGGTCCATCTGGTGGAGTGCACGGAGAGGCTGTCCGTGTCGACGAGTTGGATGTACGGCCGTTTCTCGGCCAGGTAGGCCTCCATCTTCCAGACCAGCGCCCTGCGCTGCTTGGGGTCGACGAGCGTGGACTGGAGCTTCCACCAGCGGTCGTACCTGGGGTCGTTGAACCCCGTGTCGCTGTTGTTGTTCCACTGCGCCCGCGTGACCACCGAGAGGTTGAAGCTCGGGTCGATGTACGGGTGCCAGTACCAGGTGTACATGTCAGCGGACAGATACTTGCCGTCGGGCGCGGTGATGATCGAATACGCCTGGCTGCCATCGCCGCCGGCGACCTCGTTCAGCTTCACGCCGATCGCCTGGAGTCCCGTCTGCAGGATCTGGAACTGCCGGTCGCCGTTGAAGTCGAGGTCGTTCGGCACGACCACGCCGTAGCTCATGCGGTGGGCTGGTTGTGCGTACTGACCGGTCGTGGCAGGCACGACGCGGACGCCGTCCGAGCCGCGCCGGTAGCCGAGCCCGTCCAGGATCTGGTTCGCCTTGTCAGGTGAGAGCGGCAGCGGCTGCACGTCCGGGTTGAGCCAGCCGGACGGCCCCGACCAGGCGGACAGGATGTTGGCCCAGGGCTTCGCATACCCGCGGAACACCACGTCCACGATCTGCTGCCGCGGGATGGCGTACTCGAACGCCTCCTTGACGGTCGGGTCGAGCAGCTCGCGATTCTTGGTCTTCAGCGGGTTCGAGTTGAAGCCGAGGTTGGTCACCTCGCTGCCGGGGTCGACCTCGAGCTCGAGGTTGGAGTGATTCTTGATCGCGGAGGCGGCCGTGTAGGGAAGCGCGTCCACGGCGTCGATCACACCCGATTGCAGGTCGGAGACGAGCAGCGCGTCGTTCGTGTAGAAGGTGAGCGTCACAGCCTTGGCACGGGACTTCGGGCCGTAGAAGTAGGGATTGGGCCGAAACACCGTCGTGCCCTTCTGCTGGAACTGGCTGACGTAGTAGGGGCCGCCGCCGACCACCGGCAGGTGGTTCTGCGGGAGGAATGCCTTCAACCCGTCGCCCTTCGCCCCCACCTGCTTCTCCCAGATGTGCTTGGGCAGCACGAAGAACTGCTCGAAGTTGGCCAGCACCGGCGCCACCGGGTGCGCGAGCGAGACCACCAACGTGTGGTCGTCGGTCGCCTCGGCGCTCTTCACGCCGTCCAGCGTGCTGGCGATGTAGGCGGTCGGTCCCGAGGCGTACTTGATGCCGAGATTGATCGTCCACGCCGCATCCTGCGCGGTCAGCGGCACGCCGTCCGACCACTTCCCCGGCCGCAGGTGGAAGGTCCAGGTGAGGCCGTCTGCGGAGTGCTCCCAGGACGACGCCCAATCGCCGACGAGCTTGAGCCCGGGCCCGTACTGGACGAGCTGCGGGTAGATCATCTCGTAGGCGGTGGTGTCGTTCGTCTCGATGCCGACGAGCGGATTGAACGTGTCGACGTAGTAGAGCGTCCCGAAGCGCAGCACCTTCGGGGCGCTGCCGCCGCTGGACGATCCGCTGCCGCCGCAGCCCGCTGCGCCAAGCAGCACGGTGAGCAGGAGCAGGATCCGCACGAACCTCATGGACACCTCGCAGGTTGCCGCCGTCGGGGAGTGGCAACCGTAGCGGCTTGGCCGGACCGATGTCTGGGAAGGGAACCGTGAGATGGGCCGTGCAGGGATCGAACCTGGATTCTGGCCTCGGTCGTCCGTGATGCGGCACGGGGTCGGCCCCAGCCCCTCGCCGCCCCGGCGAGGGGTGCTATCCTGAGGGGTACTCCTGACTGCGCCCGGGCTGCCGCCTTTTCCTCGACGTCGCCGGTTGTGATCTTCACAAGGCACCCTTCGGTTGAGGCGGATAGGAGCACCCCCATGCGCGATCAGACTCCCGAGGCGGCGGAAACCCGCCTCAATCGACTGTTGAACTACATCCTGGAAACGTCGGTCGACGTGCTCGGGTTCGACGCCGTCACCGTGACTGCCAGACACGAAGGCGCGTTGAGCACCGTCGCGGCCACCGACCAGCGACTGGTCGCCGTTGACGAGGCGCAGTACGCCGCGAACGAGGGGCCGTGTCTCGCCGTCTTAGACGCACACGACCCGATCCTGATCTCGAAGATCGGTGACGAGGCGCGCTGGCCGCAGTTCACCGAGACCGCTCAGCACTTCGGTGTGGAAGCATCGCTTTCGGTGCACGTGCCCGTGGAGATCGAGGACGTGGCTGCGTCGATGAACTTCTACGCCCGCCGCCCGATGACCGTGACCGACCACCTCGTGTCCGCATCGTCCGGCTTCGCCAGGCAAGTGGCTGACTCGATGGCCGCCGTCGAGGAATACCGCGCGACCGCCACGCTCGCGCACCACCTGAGCGAAGCGATGAAATCGCGAGCCGTGATCGAACAGGCCAAAGGCATCCTGATCGCAGACCACGGGATCGACGCAGACCAAGCATTCGCCATGCTCGTCCGCCTCTCCCAACGCACAAACACCAAGGTTCGGGACGTCGCCCAACGCCTCGTCGACGGTCGGCAAACTCCCGACAGCGAAGGTGAGCCGCCCGACGCACCGTGAGGGGTGCTCGAGCACGGCCTGTCCGCGCATCTCAGCGTGCGACGTGCCGGGCACCAGCTAGCTGGTCAAGCGCACCAGCGCGTCCTGGTCGGCGGTGCCCGACTGGCAGCGACTCGCCGTCGTTGTCGCGGAAGGCACGTCTATTCCGCTCAACCAAGCGCCGTCAACGATGGGCCGTGCAGGGATCGAACCTGCGACCTTGGGATTAAAAGTCCCCTGCTCTACCAGCTGAGCTAACGGCCCCGCCCCGCGATTGTAGGGAGTGACCGTGCCGAGGGAACCAACCGGCGTCCGGGGGCGTATAGAAGATGAAAGACGCCGCAGATGATCACCGATCCCCACGCCATCCTCAGCTACTTCCCGGTCACGCCCGAGGCGGCCTGGCGCCGCTACCTGGAGGTGGTTCGCGCCGCCTCATCGGACGGCTACGCCGAGACCGAGGAGGCTGCCTGGGAGGACCTGCAGGCGTCGCTGGCCCGCGGCCGGAACCGCCCGGCCGGCGCCGCGTGACGGGGCCGGGCCCGCCCCGGCGTCCGGCACAGCTCACGTATCCTCCCCAGCGCGCCCCCATCGGCTAGTGGCCTAGGCCTCCGCCCTTTCAAGGCGGCAACACGGGTTCGAATCCCGTTGGGGGTATGACGCACACGCCCGCCAGATGGCACCGTTCGAACCCCCCGACCCCCCGCTCGCCACCGGTCTCGTTCACCTGCGGCTTCCCCGCGACGACGACGCCGACTGGATCGCTAACGCATGCCGGGATCCCGAGATGCGCCGCTGGATCCCGCACATGCCGACGCCGTACGAGCGCTCGGACGCCGTC
>DASWRM010000058.1 GCA_036403155.1 Gaiellales bacterium
TACTTCACGGTGAAGGGCAGCGGCATCACGCCGCGGGCGTACGGCAAGGTCTACGGCGGCGCGCCGACGGCCAAGTACGGCGGCGACGCATCCGGCCGCGATCACTACACGCGCATGAACGACTGGAGCCGCGGGACGAAGTAGTCCTTCCCGCGCTGTGGCCGGACCTCAATCCGGCAGTCGCGCGGCCCGCATGTCCACCCGGTCGCCCTTGAGCGGGATTCCCTCTTCTTCGAGCAGCTCGCGCTGACGCGCGCCCTTCGCCAGCGAGCCATCGGCGCGCACCACGCGATGCCATGGCAGATCCGGCTCGTGGGTGACTGAGAGGACGGTGCCCGCGAAGCGCGGCGCGCCTGGCGACACGTCGCCGTAGGTCCGGACGAAGCCGGGCGGGATCGCGCGTATGCGCTCGAGCACGTCCTCCGTGCGGGGGGTGTGGTTCACACCCCGGCAGGGTACGGGCAATGTGTCGCACGTCACGTTCCGTTTCGTGGTGGGCGGGGTACTGACTGAACGGTCAGTTAGCACACTGGAGGGGAGCCATGCGAGGAACCAGCCGCGCACGCAGGATGATCTTTGCCCTAGCCACGGCGCTGCTTGGGGCGCTCGTAGCGGCCCCGATCGCCTCGGCGGCGAGCCAGCCTCCCGCCGGGGGATCCGGCCTCGACCAGGTCGCCATCGCCACAGGCGGCGCCACGGTCGCGACCGCGATCCTGCTGTGGATCTGCATCTCGCACCGCAACGGCCGCATCAAGTGGGTCGGCAAGCTCGCCGCATTCGCGGAGCGCGAGACCGGTGTGGCCGGCTGGTCGTCGCTGCCCGGCGCGATGCTCGGCATCTCGCTGCTCACCGCCGTCTTCGGGATGTACTGGGACATCTCGCTTCACATCGACAACGGCCGCGACCCGGGCCCGCTGGCGAACCCGGCGCACTACTTCATCCTCGCGGGTCTGTTCGGCGTCCTCGCGGCCGGCGTGCTCTCCATCGCTCTGACGCCCGAGGAGAAGCCGAGCAAGGCGGCCATCCGCCTGCCCAACGGCTGGTGGGCTCCGCTCGGCGCGGTGATGGTCATCACCTGCGGCGCGGTGTCGCTGCTCGCGTTCCCGCTCGACGACATCTGGCACCGGCTGTTCGGCCAGGACGTGACGCTCTGGGGTCCGACGCACCTGCTGCTCATCGGCGGCGCGTCGTTCTCGATCCTCGGACAGTGGGTCCTCGACGTGGAGGGCCACCGCGCGTCGAAGGGCCGCGCCCGCGAGGGCAGCCCGTTCGTGTACGTGCGCAACGTGAGCCTCGTGGGCTCGCTGCTCGTCGGCCTCTCGACATTCCAGGCCGAGTTCGACTTCTCCGTGCCGCAGTTCCGGCTCGTGTGGCAGCCGCTGCTGCTGGCGCTCGCCGCCGGCATCGGCCTCGTGGCCGCGCGCGTGCGGCTCGGGCGCGGCGGCGCGTTCGCCGCGGCGCTGTTCTTCATCGGACTGCGCGGCCTGCTGTCGATCCTCGTCGGCCCGATCTTCGGCGAGACGACGCCGCACTTCCCGCTGTACATCGTCGAGGCCGGGCTCGTCGAGCTCGTCGCGCTGCGCTGGGGTCGCGAGCGGCCCATCACGCTGGGCGCGGTGTCCGGC
>DASWRM010000059.1 GCA_036403155.1 Gaiellales bacterium
CTCGAGCACGCCCGTCTCCGACGCGAGCACCACGAAGTCGTCGTTCGTGACCTGCCAGCGGCCGGGCCGGAGGCCGTTGCGGTCGAGCGTCGCGCCGATGATGCGGCCGTCCGTGTACGCAACCGCGGCCGGACCGTCCCACGGCTCCATGAGACACGAGTGGTAGGCGTAGAAGTCCTTGAGGTGCGCGGGCATGTCGTCGCGCCCCTCCCACGCCTCCGGGATCATCATCATCAGCGCGTGCGGCAGGCTGCGGCCCGCGAGCACGAGCAGCTCGAGCACGTTGTCGAAGATGGCGCTGTCCGAGCCGTACTCGTCGATGACCGGGATGATCGTCTGGAGGTCGTCGCCCGGGAAGGCCTCGGCCAGCAGGCGCGACTCGCGCGCGCGCATCCAGTTGCTGTTGCCCCGGAGCGTGTTGATCTCGCCGTTGTGCGCGATGTAGCGGTACGGGTGAGCGAGCCGCCAGCTCGGGAAGGTGTTGGTGGAGAAGCGGCTGTGGACGAGCGCGAGCTGGCTCTTGATCAGCGGGTTGAGGAGGTCGGGGTAGTACTGGCGCAGCTGGGGGCTCGTGAGCATGCCCTTGTAGACGAGCGTTCTGCTGCTGAAGCTCGGGATGGCGATGTCGCGGCCGCGCTGCTTCTCGATCGCGCGTCTTATTACGTAGAGCTTGCGCTCGAAGGCGTCCTGGTCTCCTTGGAGACCCTCCGCCGCTCCGATGAAGACCTGACGGATCGTGGGCTCTGCCGCGGCCGCGCTCGCGCCGGGGACGTCGTGGTTTACCGGCACGTCCCGCCAGCCGAGCAGCTTCTGACCGTGTTCGGCGACGGTCTCCTCGAACAGCTGCTCGATCGCCGCGCGGTCGTCCGGCTCCTTGGCCAGGAAGACCATGCCGGCGGCGTACTGGCCGGGGGGCGGCAGCTCGAAGTCGGTGACCTCGTTTAGGAGATCGTGAGGCGTCTGCAGCAGGATGCCGGCACCGTCGCCGGTGTCGACCTCGGCACCGGTCGCGCCGCGGTGCTCCAGATGGTCGAGCACGTCGAGCGCGCGCTCGACGGTCTGGTGGCTGGCGTTGCCGGTCAGGCAGGCGACAGCGCCGACACCGCAGTTGTCGTGCTCGAAGCTCGGGTCGTAGAGGCCCGCGGCCTCAGGTCGCTGGAGTAGGTGCAATGTAAGAGGACCTGCGGTCGGGCCCTGTGCGGGCTACGGCGGCGAAGAGGGAATATTAGCGGCGGGTTAGGCAGAATCGCGCACCGCGGCAAGATTTTTCTGAACCTAACCCATGGAGGCGTCGAGTACCCGTTGAGGTGACTGACGGCGGCCGCACGCGGGATCCGCGACCTTGCCGAAGAAGATGCTTAGGTATAGGATTCCGCTCGAGTGATGTGACGTAATTTGACGCCTTCTAACCGTTCCTCGGCGACGAACCCAGGTAGGACCGCCCCGGCACACGGCGGCCCGGGCGGGTAGGCGGTCTAGATGGAGCGCACTCGCGTCGCCGCCCTTCTGTCCGACTGGCTGGGGGACGCGCATCGTGCGCGGCACGCCCATAGCGCGGCGGCCGATCACTACTCGCGACTGGACCTGTGGATCGGCGGCGGCGCAGTGGTGCTTGCGGCCGTGATCGGCACGAGCGTATTCGCGACCCTCGGGCAGCCGTTGCCGACCGTGTGGCGTGTCGCCGGGGCCATCGTGACCTTCGCGGCTGCGGCGCTGTCCGGCTTCCAGACGTTTTTCAAGGGCGCCGCCCGGGCGGAGGTCCACCGCCAGGCGAGCCGGCGCTACGAAGCGATCGTGCGCGAGATCGAGCAGCTCGAGACCGACCCGCCGGAGAGCGAGGAGGAGGCCGAGCGCGAGTTCGACCATCTCCGCACGGGCTTCCACGAGGCGGGCGACCAGGCCCCGCAGGTGCCCACGCGCAGCTGGGCTCAGGTCGAGCGCATGCCACGCGCCGGCGAGCGGAGGTAGGGCAGCCCGCCCGCGTTACGTAGAAAGGCCCCGCCGGAGCGGGGCCTTCCCTTAGCTGGTCGGTAAGCCGGATCCTGTCGTGAGCAGCCATCCATCTGCCGTTTGCGCTGGTTGCGCTCGGCGGGCCGTTTTACGGGCCCTGCGGCCGACCTGGGACTCGGCGGGCAGCGTCGACGTCCCTGCTTGGCCTTGCACCGGGTGGGGTTTGCCTGGCCGGCGTGTCACCACGCCGCCGGTGCGCTCTTACCGCACCGTTTCACCCTTGCCGGCGGCGG
>DASWRM010000060.1 GCA_036403155.1 Gaiellales bacterium
GGACGCCGCCGCCGGCATCCTGCCGCCATCCACCACCTGCCTCGGCGGCTCGCTCGAGTACTCGGTGCTGCCGCTCGACAGCGACGAGCCCGGCACCGTGATCACCAACCAGGCCTCGATCGTCTTCGATGCGAACCCCGCGATCGTGACCAACCAGGTCTCGAACACGGTCGCCCTGTAGCGCGATCCCCTCGGCGGGTCAGGTCGAGGCGCGGTCTTCGCTGTCTTGCAGTTGCTCCTCGGCGGCCAGGCGCTCCGACAGGTGCGCGATGTCGCGGCGCATCACCGCGCCACACGCGGTGCATCCGGTTTCCGAAGGCTCGGCCATCGCTGCGACGATAACAGACGCCCGGCGCGCCGGCGGCCCGCGTCCAGTCCCGCGTCAGAACATGCGCCCGAGTGCCTCCGTGCCTTTGCCGAGGAGCCACGCAGCGCCGCCGCCCGCGGCCACGCCCTCGGGTACACCGGTTTCCCCAAGCACGGGGACGACCGTGCCAACCGCACCGGCCGCCATCGCGTACTCCCCTCCCTTCTGCATGTTCTGTCCCCATCGCTGGAGGAAGTTCGGCCCCTTGCCGCCGGCAACGCCGGACAGCAGGCAGGAATCGATGTGCTCGAACTGGATCGTCATGGTCATTGTTTGTCCTTGTGTGAATTGCGACGAACCGGCCAGGAGCACGCGACATGCCACTGCGCCGGCGCGCCACCGGCGAACCGCGTGGGGTGAGCGCTCCCCGGATCGGTCCGGGTCCGGATCACCGTAACGTCGTGGAGTTGTGGTCGCGCCGCCTCGGGTTGCGCGCCGAAACGCAACCCGAGGACGTCATCCACCGTCGGGCGCGTCCGCAAGCCCCACGCGTCCCGCGGTGATCGGGCGCTGCTGCTCGCAGAATACGGCGACCAGCGCGGCACCTGCGCGCCGGCCCTCGAGGTCACTCGCTGCGCGGCGACACCACGAGCGCGCGAACCGAAGCCACTGGTTGCCGGCTCTTGCCTTGACTTCTACCTGCTGTGCGCCTCATCGTCGCCGCTCGACGCTCATCGCAAGGCGTGATTTCCGCGAGGCACGGCCGAACGCAGGGAAGAGATCGAGTACCGTCGGCGCGGGCAGGCACCCGTGGTGAGCTACGCAGACAAGTCGCGAGCGTCGCAGGGCTCCCGCCCCGACGTGCGCTCGCATCATCCTGCGCCGGGCAAGCAGACGCTGGTCGAGCAGCTCGTCGCAGGTGTGGTGCAGCCCCGCGCAGCCGGCGGGCACGACCCGAACGACGAGAACACTGTCCACGCTGCGGCGTCCCGGGGCGTGGCGACGCCCGCCGCGCCCCTACCGTTCTCGGACACGATCCAGCGCGCGTTCGGTCGCCACGACGTCTCGTCGATCCACGCTCACGGCGGCCCCGAGCCAGCCGCTTCCGCACAGGCGATGGGGGCCGAGGCCTACGCGACCGGCGATCACGTCGTCCTGGGTTGCGGCACCGACCTGCACACCGTCGCGCACGAGACCGCGCATGTCGTTCAGCAGCGCGGCGGCGTCCAGCTCAAGGGCGGCGTCGGGGCCGCCGGCGACACCTACGAGCGCCACGCCGATGCGGTCGCGGATCGAGTGGTCGCCGGGCGCTCGGCCGAGGATCTGCTGGACGCGGGAGCGGCGAGCGGCGCGTGCAATCCGACACAGGCGGTCCAGCGCAAGGAGGGCAAGGCCGACGCCGCGATCCTCGAGAACCAGGCCAGCCTCCAGGGCACCGACGTCGAGATCCCCGCGCTCGAGGGTGCGCTGCTCACAACGCGCCTGGCGGCGGTCAAGAAGGGCCTGCTGTCCCAGGCATCGTACGACGCCGGCCTCGCCCTGTCCCAGGCGATGACCCAGCTCCAGCCGGCCGTGTCGGCCAGGGGCGGCGTCGACAAGGACGCGCAGGGCCGCGCCGCGAATGCCGCGCAGCAGCTGTTCGCGGCCCTGCAACGCGAGACCGCCGCCGACCAGAACTTCCAGATCGTTCCGTCCATGGTGCAGAGCAGCGGCATCACCTCGCAAAACCCCTACACGGAGGAGACCCGGGTCACGACCACGTTCCTCGTCTGGTCGCGCACCCACGACCTCGGCAGCTGGTTCCAGGAGCTCCCTGGACTCATCCGCCAGGGCAAGTGGGACGAGGCATTCCGCGGCTATCGCCGCATGCTCGGTGGGCTCGATCTGTGGGTGGCCGACCAGCTGCGCAAGAAGGGCAAGGGCACGCCCGAGGAAGCGCTCGGCAATGCGCAGCAGCACTACGCGCAGCTCCGCAGCGGCCTCGAGCAGATCGCCGACAAGCACGCGACGCGGCTACCGGCGCTGTTCCACCCCGATCCCACGACGGTCGAGAAGGAGAAGGCCGCGGGCCGGCCCGCCGCCGATACCATCCCGATGAACGTCTACTTCTGGAAGGATGCGACCGACGGGAAGTACCACCTCTACGACCTGACCACACCGAGCCGGCCGCACGAGCAGACCCTCGATGGCCAGCCGACCGCGGCGATGATGAACACGTTCTTCGAGGAGGTCGCGCGCTACCCCGAGGGCGAGGTGCGCTACACGCTGCCGGGGGGAGCGGGTGGGGTCGCGCCGACGACC
>DASWRM010000061.1 GCA_036403155.1 Gaiellales bacterium
CTGCGGCCGCGCGCCCTCGTTCGCGTCGATCACGAGCAGGAACGCGTCGATGCCGGTCGCGCCCGCGACCATCGTCCGCACGAACCGCTCGTGGCCGGGGACGTCGACGACCGACGCGCGGCGGCCGCGAGTGCGGCGCGAAGCTCGTCGAGCCCGATCCCGGTTCGCGCGCTCACGGCGACGACTGCCGCGCCGGGGACGAGCTCGGAGGCCTCGCCGCGCGCGAGCTCGACGGTATCCTCATCCGCCGCGTCGACCTTCGTCAGCGCGATGACGCCGCGCTCGATCCCGAGCAACCGCAGGATCGCCAGGTGCTCGTGGGTCTGCGGCCGTGCTCCTTCGTTCGCGTCGATCACGAGAAGGAAGAGATCGATCCCGCTTGCACCCGCGACCATCGTGCGCACGAACCGTTCGTGGCCCGGCACGTCGACGACGGAGAGCTGCCGGCCGTCGGGAAGCTCGAGCGGGGCGTATCCGAGGTCGATCGAGATGCCGCGCTCGCGTTCCTGCGGCAGGCGGTCCGTGTTCTTGCCGGTGAGCGCCTCCACGAGCGTCGTCTTGCCGTGATCGATGTGCCCGGCGGTCCCGACCGTCAGCGGCATCGCGTCACTGCGGCGGCGACTTCGTCGACCTCGTCGTCGGTCAGCGTCCGGCAGTCGAGCAGGAGCATCCCGTCGCGCACGATGCCGACGACCGGCGGCTCGCCGCCTCGCAGCGGCGCCGCGAGCGTCTCGTCGATCGCACACGCGAAGCTCGAGAGCTCGGCGAGCGGCAAGGCACCGCCTCCGACGCGCCCGACAGTCTCTTCGACACGCCCGTCGACGAGCGAAGCGAGACGCTCGGCGCGCGCGCGGACGAGGTCGACGCTCTCGTCGAGCATGCGGAGCACAGGCACCTGCCCCGGCGCGTCGAGGTAGAGCCGAAGCGTGCCCTCGAGCGCTGCGAGGGTCAGCTTGTCCGCGCGCACGGCGCGGTGGAGGGGATGCGTCCGCAACTTCTCGACGAGCTCGCCGCGTCCGACGAGGATCCCCGCCTGCGGCCCGCCGAGCAGCTTGTCCCCGGAGAAGCAGACGAGGTCGGCACCCGCGTCGATGCTCGACCGCGCGGTCGGCTCGTCCAGCATGTCCGGCAGGTCGAGCAGCGCCCCGGAGCCGAGGTCGTCGATCAGCGCGATCCCCGGCCGCGCCACGGTTGCCAGCTCGGCCAGCCCGGGATGGTCGGTAAAGCCGACGATCCGGAAGTTGGACTGGTGGACGCGCAGGATCGCCCGCGTCCGATCCGTCACCGCACGCTCGTAGTCTCCGAGGTGCGTGCGGTTGGTGGTGCCGACCTCCACCAGCCGGGCGCCCGACTGCGTCAGGATGTCCGGGATCCGGAAGCCGTCCCCGATCTCGATCAGCTGTCCGCGGCTGATCAGCACCTCCCCGCCCTCCGCCGTCGCCGCCAGGCACAGCAGCACCGCGGCCGCGTTGTTGTTCACGGCGAGTCCGGCCTCGGCGCCCGTCAGGCCGGCGAGCAGCCCGGAGAGGTGGTCGTGGCGCGACCCGCGCCTTCCCGTCGCGATGTCGTACTCGAGCGTCGAATAGCCGGTGGCGACGTCCACGACACGCTCGACGGCCGCGGTCGCGAGCGGCGCTCGGCCGAGGTTGGTGTGAACGATCACGCCGGTCGCGTTCAGCACGCTGCGCAGGCTGGGCGGGCCGGAGAGGCGCTCCGCGGCAGCGGTCACGAGGTCATGGGCGGCGATGGCGGTTCCGCCCGCCCGTGCGTCGGCGAGCGCAGCCCGAAGCGCCCCGGCCGCCGCCTGGTGGCCGTGCCGTTCGACCAGGTCGCGGCCGCCGGTGCTCCGCAGCAGGGAGTCGACCGACGGAAGTCCGCGAAGCGGGTTGACGCTCATGCTTCCGATTGTAGGGTGTGCCCGTGGCGACCAAGCGGCCCCCGCTCTACTCGATGCAGGCCGGGCCGCGCAGACATCGCCGGCCGCGCCGCCTGTCGGTGGTCCGCACCGCAGCGGTCGTCGTCCTTGCGGCGATCGCGGGCGCGGCCGGATTCACGGTCTGGCAGGTGCTGCCGCTGACCCATCCGAACGAGGGGATCATCCCCGCCGCCCGGCTGACCGGCGTCGTGCCGCAGGCGGCGTCGGGAACCGACCCCTCCATGAGTCCGCTCGGCGCGGCGGGAACGTCGACCGCGCGCATCCGCGGCGTCCGCGTCGCCGCCGGCGTCGTCGTCGATGCGGCGTCAGGGCGCGTCCTGTGGGCGCACCGGCCCCATGCGCGGCGGCCGGTTGCGAGCCTGACCAAGCTGATGACCGCGCTGCTCGCCGAGCGCGGGTCGACGCCCCGCAGGAGGTTCACGATCAGCCCAGCCATGACCACCGGGCTCGGGTACACGCTCGGGCTTCAGGCCGGTGACCGCGTGACGGTCGGCGACATGCTGGCCGGAGCGCTGATCGCGTCCGCAAACGACGCCGCGGACGCGCTGGCCGTCCACCGGTCGGGCTCGGTGCGCGCGTTCGTCGCCCTGATGAACCGCCAGGCCGGGCGGATGCACCTCGCCGACACGCGATACTCGAATCCCAGCGGGATCATCGACGCGGGGAACCACAGCTCGGCCTGGGACGTTGCCCAGCTGGCACGCGCCGTGCTCGCCCGGCCGGAGCTTCGCCGCCTCGTCGCGTCCAAGTCGTACCGCCCCGCCGGCGGCGCGCCGTACGTGAACGGCAACAGCCTGCTCTGGACGTATCCCGGGACGGTGGGCGTCAAGACCGGCCAGACGACGCTCGCGGGGAACTGCCTGGCGGCCGCAGCACGCCGCCACCGGCACACGATCATCGCCGTCGAGCTGGCTGCCTCGGGGGACGAGTTCGCCACGGCCGCGCGCATGCTGGACTGGGGGTTCCGGAAGGTGCGGCGGTGAGCGGGCTGTTCGAGGGCTACGCGATCGAGTCGCCGCCGTTCGGCGAGGAGGACGGCCGGCGGCTCGCCGCCGACCTGTTCGGGCTGGACGGGACGTCCACGGAGCTCGGCAGCCACCAGGACCGGAACTTCCTGATCGTGACCGCGGACGGGCGGCGCGGCGTGCTGAAGATCGCGAACCCGCATTTCGGCCGGCCGTCGCTCGAGATGCAGAACGCTGCGATGCACCACCTCGCCGCGGCCCGGCTCCCGTTCGCGACGCCCGCGCCCATCCCGGCGCTCGACGGCCGCGAGATCGTCGAGGCGGAACGCGGGCGCGACGTCTACGACGTTCGCATGACGACGTGGGTCGATGGCCGGCCGCTGACGTCCGCGCGGCACGTCGCCTCCCAGGTGCGTGAGGCGGTCGGCCGCATGGCGGCCGAGACGGTGCTCGCGCTGCGCGGGTTCGACCATCCCGCGGCCGACCGCGTCCTCCAGTGGGATCTGAAGCACGCCAGGGCGGTGGTGGACGGGCTGATCGGCCACGTCGAGGAACCGCACCGCGTCGAGCTCGTGGAGCGGGCGATGGCCGTGCACGACACCGCGCTCGCGCGGCTCGAGCAGCTGCTCCGCGTGCAGGTGATCCACGGGGATGTGACCGACTACAACGTCGTCGCCCAGCTCGATGTGGAGGGCCGCCTGCTGCCCACGGGGCTGATCGACTTCGGCGACATGACGCGCTCCTACGTCGTTGCCGAGGTCGCCGTGGCCGCCGCCGGGTTCCTGTGGCACGACCCCCAGGACGCGCTCCACGTGATCGTGGACGTCGCGCGGGGCTTCCACTCGCGCCTGCCGCTGACCGAGGCCGAGCTCGCGGCGCTCCATCCGCTCGTGCTGGGCCGCTGCGCTGGAAGCGCCGTCTCGACGCACCAGCAGGCGCTGCTCGAGCCCGACAACGCCTATGCGACCGACCTCGTCGACGCGGAGTGGGGAACGCTCGAGGCTGCCGCCGCCGTTCCCGCCGCGCTGGTGGAGGCCGCGTGCCGGGCGGCGTGCGGGCTGATCCCGCACCCGGCGTCGGCCGCCCTGTCGCAGCACCTGCTCGCGTCCGCCGCCGTCCCGGTGGTCGACCCGGCCGGCCGGTCGCTGTGCCCCGTCGATCTCTCCCCCGGGGCGGATGCGTACGCCGCCGGTGAGTGGCGCGAGCCGGCCGGCGTTGCCGCCGCCGTCGCCGTCCCGGCGGACGCGCTCGCGGTCGGCCGGTACGGCGAGGCTCGGCTGCACCGGGGCGGGACGCCGCCCGCGCCGGAGCCCGAGACGCTGCATCTCGGCGCGGACGTCTTCGCCCCCGAGGGCGAGGCGGTCCGCTGCCCGGTGGATGCGAGCGTCGTCGGCGCCACCGAGCGGACGGTGACCCTCGAAGCCGACCTGCCGGGGCACGGCCCCTACAGGATCGTGCTCGACGGCGTGGCGCCCGTGGGCCTGCCGCACCGGGGGCTCCCTGCCGGCACCGTGGTCGGCCGGATCGCCGCCTGGCCGGACCGCCCGCTCACCCATGTGCACGTCCAGGTCTGCCTCGAGCCGGTCGACCCGCTTCCCGGGTGGGGGCTGCCGTCGCTGCGCGAGGCGTGGCTTGCCCTCTGCCCCGACCCCTCGGCGTTGGTCGGCATCCCGGCGGCTGCCCCTGCGCCCGAGCGCGACGCCCTGCTGGAGCTGCGCACGCGGTCGGTCGCCGGGGCGCAGGAGCTCTACTTCCGCGACCCGCCGCGGATGGTGCGCGGGTGGCGCAGCACCCTGTACGACGAGCACGCGCGCCCGTACCTCGACATGGTGAACAACGTCGCGGTGCTCGGCCACAGCCATCCTGCGGTTGCCGCGGCCGCCCGGCGCGTCCTGCGGACGCTCAACACGAACTCGCGCTTCCACTACGACGGCATCGCACGGTTCGCCGAGCGGCTGGTGGAGCTGGCGCCGCCCGGCCTCGACTCGGTGTTCTTCGTCAGCACGGGCAGCGAGGCGAACGACCTCGCGCTTCGCCTGGCACGCACGTACACCGGCCGTGACGAGGTGATCGCGGTCGCCGGCGCCTACCACGGCTGGACCACGGCCACCTACGCCGTCAGCACCGCGCCGTACGACAACCCCTCGGCGGCCGAGCACCCGCCGGCCGGCCTCCGGCTCGTGCCTGCCGCCGACACCTACCGCGGGCCGATCCGCGCCGGCGAGCCGGACGCCGGACGCCGGTACGCCGAGTTCGTGCGCGAGGCGGCACCGGGAGCTGCCGCGTTCATCTGCGAGCCGGTGCTGGGGAACTGGGGAGGCATCCTCGCGCCCGACGGCTACCTGGAGCACGCCTTCCGCCATGTGCGGGACGCGGGCGGCGTCTGCATCGCCGACGAGGTGCAGGTCGGCTACGGCCGGCTGGGAGAGTGGTTCTGGGCATTCGAGCAGCAGGGTGCCGTGCCCGACATCATCACGATCGCCAAGTCGACCGGAAATGGCCATCCGGTCGGTGCCGTGATCACGACGTCCGACATCGCCGCGGCGTTCCACCGCAACGCCAGCTTCTTCAGCTCGGTCGGCGGGTCGCCGCTGTCGTGTGAGATCGGCATCGCCGTGCTCGACGTCATGCGTGACGAGGGGCTGCAGGAGAACGCGCTTCGCGTCGGCACGCGGCTCCGCGACCGGCTGGTTGAGCTCGCGGAGCGGCATCCGCTGATCGGCGCGGTGCACGGCCACGGCCTCTACCTGGGCGCCGAGCTGGTGCGCGACCGGGCGTCGCAGGCGCCGGCCAGCGAGGAGGCCTACGCCATCGGCGAGCGGATGCGCGAGCTGGGCGTGATCGTGCAGCCGACCGGCGAGGCGATGAACGTCCTCAAGATCAAGCCGCCGCTCTGCATCTCGATGGAGGATGTCGACCGGTTCGCCGACACGCTCGACCGCGTGCTGACCGACGGCTGGTAGCAGCGCTAGAACGTGCGGTGGAGGTAGCTCGCCTCCATCGCGACCACGAGCACGGCGATCAGGCCGATGTAGACGCCGCCCACCGCCAGCCGCTGCCCCCATGTCGTCGCGCTGTACGCCCGCCACTGCGGATCGTTGCGACGCCCCCAGCGGTGGAACAGCTCGTACCCCCCGAGCGCCGCGATCAGGAAGACCAGCGGGTTCGGGTGCCAGAAGAACAGCAGCGCGACGACGAAGACGCCGACGAACCAGAACGCGGGGTGCAGCGCGGCAGCCGCACGGCCGCCGTCCAGCGGCAGCACCGGAATCAGGTTCACCAGGTTGAGGAAGCAGCCGGTGTAGGCGACGGCCCGAAGCAGGTCCGAGTCCGTGCCGGCCGCGACGGCGAAGCAGGCGAGCGCGCCGATGGTGCCCAGCACCGGGCCGGCCAGCCCGACCTTCGCCTCGACCCACGCGTTCCTGGGCAGCTCCTTCATGCCGACGTATGCGCCCAGGAACGGGACGAACAGCGGCGCCGACGCCGGGACGCCCTCGCGGCGCAGCTGGATCACGTGCCCCATCTCGTGCACGAAGAGGAGCACCATGAAGCCCAGCGCGAAGCGCCATCCCCAGATCGACGTGTATGCCGCCAGCGAGACCAGGAAGGTCGCACTCGTGCCGATGAATTTGATGTTCTTGACCGCCAGGAGCACCGGCCCGAGCACCTTCCAGACGAGCAGCGCAACGCCGGCGAACGGGGCCAGGAGCCGGCGCAGCCAGTGCGGCTTCGGCGGTGGCTGCTCGATCTGGGCCGGCGGGGTCGGCTCGAAGTGCTCGGGGTTCCAGCTCACCCCGTGCCCTCCCGCCCGATCCACTCCTCGCCGCCGGCGAAGACCTCCTTCTTCCACACCGGCACCGTCTGCTTGAGCGTGTCGATCGCCTCGCGGCACGCGTCCATGGCGGCGCCGCGGTGGGCTGCCGAGACGGCGATGATGACGCTTGCCTCGCCGATCGGGACGTGGCCGGTGCGGTGCGCCATGGCGACCCGCGCGACGTCGTGTCGCTCGATCACCTGTGCTGCGATCTTGGCCATCTCCGCCTCGGCCATCTCCGGGTACGCGTCGTATTCCAGGTGGACGACATCGCGGCCGCGGTTGTGGTCGCGCGTCGTGCCGATGAACGTGGCGATCGCCCCCGCCGCCGGATCGCGCACCTGGTCGACGACGGTGCCGAGGTCGAGCGGCTGCTCCTGGACAAGGAACGCGCCCCCGGACACCGGGGGGATCACCGCGACCTCGTCGCCGTCGCGGAGCGGTTCCGCGCGGTCGGCATACTCGCGGTTGCGTGCGTACGCCATGCCGGGCGGTTCGTCTCCCAGCGCCAGCGCGGGCCAGACGTCGCCCACGAGCGCGCCGTCGGCGAGGTCGAGGTCGCGCCGCGATGCGCCCGCCCGCTCGCGGACGGCGGCGAACAGCCTGACGGTGATCTGCATGGCCAAAGGGTAGTGGAACCGCCTTGGCGTCCCATTCGGCGTTTTTCCCGCACATTGCGGGGTTTTCCGGCGGTGACCGCCTCGACAGGCGGGTTCCGGTCTGGGAGTGTCTCGCGCACAGAGCCCCGGACGCAGATGCGGGTCCGCCGGAGGCTCGGGACGGCCGGCTCGCCGGCCACCTGAGTCGATGAAGTCGGACAGCGCGGCAGCCGGGGCTCTTGCATGTCTACCATCAGCCGATGAGCGCAGACGACCACCGGCGAACCGACTCCGGCATCGAGATCGCGCCCGTCTACCGGGCGGAGGACGCGCCCAGCCAGCCGGATCCCGGCGAGTTCCCGTACACCCGCGGCATCCGGCCGGAGGGGTACCGCTCGCGCACCTGGACGATGCGCCAGTACGCGGGGTTCGGCTCTGCCGAGGAGACGAACGCCCGGTTTCGGCTGCTGCTCGACCGGGGTCAGACCGGTCTGTCGGTTGCGTTCGACCTGCCCACGCAGCTCGGGCTCGACTCGGACGACGTGCTGGCCCTCGGCGAGGTGGGCCGTACAGGCGTCGCGATCGACTCGCTGGAGGACATGCGGCTGCTGCTGGGCGGCATCCCGCTCGGCGAGGTTTCCACGTCGATGACGATCAACGCGCCGGGGTCGCTCCTGCTGCTGCTGTACGAGCTGGTCGCCGAGGAGCAGGGCGTCGGCCCCGACCGGCTGTCGGGGACGATCCAGAACGACATCCTCAAGGAGTACATCGCCCGCGGCAACTACATCTTCCCGGCCCGGCCCAGCATGCGGCTGACGGTCGACACCTTCCGGTACTGCAGGGACCGGCTCCCCCGCTGGAACACGATCTCGATCTCGGGGTACCACATCCGCGAGGCCGGCTCGACGGCGGCTCAGGAGCTCGCATTCACGCTGGCCAACGGCATCGCATACGTGCAGGCGGCCATCGACGCGGGCCTCGAGGTGGACGCGTTCGCGCGCCGGCTCTCGTTCTTCTTCAACGCGCACAACGACTTCTTCCAGGAGGTCGCCAAGTTCCGCGCCGCGCGGATGCTGTGGGCGGAGATCATGCGCGAGCGGTTCGGCACGAGCGACGCGCGCAGCATGATGCTGCGGTTCCACGCGCAGACGGGCGGCTCGACGCTCACCGCCCAGCAGCCCGAGAACAACATCGTTCGCGTGGCCGTCCAGGCGTTCTCCGCCGTCTGCGGCGGCGGGCAGAGCCTGCACACCAACGGGTTCGACGAGGCGCTCGCCCTGCCCACCGAGCGGAGCGCGACGATCGCCCTGCGCACGCAGCAGATCCTCGCCACCGAGGCGGGCTCGACCAACACCGCCGACCCGCTCGGGGGCAGCTACTACATCGAGGCGCTGACCGAGGCGCTCGCCGCCCAGGCGCGCGAGCTGATCGCCGAGATCGACCGCATGGGCGGCGCCGTCGCCGCGGTGGAGAACGGATGGGTGCAGGAGCAGATCGAGCAGGCGGCCTTCGCCCACCACAGCCGCGTGCAGAGCGGCGAGGAGGTGATCGTCGGCGTGAACCGGTTCACCGAGGAGGGCGGCGAGCGGATCGCGCTCCACGCGATCGACCCGCAGGCGGAGCGCCGGCAGGTCGAGCGCACGCAGGCGCTGCGGGCGCGCCGCGACGTGGCGGCGGTCGAGGCCGCCCTGGTCGAGGTCGACCGCGTCGCGGCCGGCGAGGGCAACCTGCTCGTGCCGATGCGCGAGGCGCTTCGCAGCGAGGCGACCATCGGCGAGGTTTGCGGCGTGCTGCGCAGCCGGTGGGGCACGTACGATGCCGAGCGGGTGAGAGCGTGACGGACGACCAGCGCTTCGCGTTCATGCTTGGCACGGGCCGGTGCGGCTCGACGATCGTCGGCCAGGTCGTGGCGATGCACCCGGACGTCGGGTTCATCGCCAACGTCGACGACCGCTTCGCGGGACTCAACCGCAAGGGGCGGATGAACAACCGCATCTATCGGTCGCTGCCCGCGCCGCTGCAGAAGCAGGGCGGCCGGCGGGGGGGACGCCAGCACGGGCGCATCGCGGCCGGCGTGCGGAGCGTCGCCATGACCCCGTCGGAGGGGTACCGGCTGCTCGACCGTCACGTCTCGCCGATGCTGTCCGAACCGGTGCGCGACCTCGTCGCCGACGACGCCAGCGCATGGCTCTCGCGCCGCCTGCGCTCGTTCTTCGAGCAGCGCGCCGCGGCGCAGGGCCGGCAGCTCTTCCTGCACAAGTTCACCGGCTGGCCCCGCGCGGGTCTCCTGCATGCCGTGTTTCCCGAGGCCAGGTTCGTCCACGTGGTGCGCGACGGCCGGGACGTTGCGTCCTCCCTCGTGCAGCAGCCCTGGTGGGCCGGGTTCCGCGGCCCGGGAGACTGGGGATTTGGCCCGCTCTCGCCCGAGGACGAGGCGACGTGGCTGGAGTCCGGCCGGTCATTCGCCGTGCTGGCGGGACTGGAGTGGAAGCTGCTGATGGAGGCGTTCGACGGCGCGCAGCGAGGCGTGCCCGCCGAGACCTGGCTCGAGATCCGCTACGAGGACATCGTCGAGCGGCCGCGGGAGCAGGTCGAGCGGCTGCTCGGCCACCTCGGCCTGGAGTGGACAGAGGGCTTCGAGCGGTCGTTCGCCACCCTCGAGTTCACCCCGTCCCGTGCCGGCGCGTATCGGGAGGAGCTGTCCAGGAGCGACGCCGACCTGCTGGACCGCGTGCTCGCCCCGGCGCTGGGCACCCACGGCTACCAGACCGGCGGGTGAGCCCCGGCGCGGCGACCCGGGGCATCCAGGGAGCGCCGCTCGCCGGCCTGGTGGCGATGTTCCTCGCGCTCGTTCCTGTCGTTGCGGCGCTTCGGCTGACAGGCCACGGCGGTGGGTACACGATCGACGAGTGGGGCATCTGGGCCGCCGCCACGGTCGTCGCCGCGGGTGTCGGAGTTCTGGGCCAGCCGCATTCCCGTTTGAGCGGCGTGCAGCGCCTGTTCCCGCTGGCACTGCTGGGGCTGGCGCTCTGGAGCCTCGTGTCCGTGCACTGGGCGGCGTGGCCGCAGAGCGCCCTGGTGGAGTCGGACCGGTACCTGTTCTATGCCGCCGCGGCGACGCTGCCGCTGGTGCTCGTCCCCGGCGCGCGCTGGCGGCGGGTGCTGGTGGGGGCGGTGGCCACGGGCGCTGCGCTTCCGGCCCTGCTGGTCGCGCTCAAGCTGTGGCAGTCGGGGAATGCCGGTGCGCTGTTCGACGGCGGGCGGCTGGTTGGCAGCGTCGGCTACGGCGGCGGGCTTGCGGCCGCGGTCGCGATCGCGGTCTGGCCGCTGGTCGCGTTCGCGTCCGATCGCGGCACCGCCAGGCCGCTTCGCCCACTCGCCGCATTCGGGGCGGGCATCGCGCTCGCAACCGTCGTGCCCACGGAGGCACGCGCGTCGGTGTGGGCGCTGGCCGTCTCGGCGCTGGTGTTCTTCGCGCTGTGCCCGACGCCGATCCGGTCGGGCACGGTCGCAGCCGGAGCGGTGCTCCCCACCCTGCTCCTGTGGCACCCGCTGAACGGCGTGTTCTCCTCCGCGACCGGGGGCCACCCCCACTCCGTGGGCCTTGCGATCCTCCTGACGGGACTGGTGAGCGCATTCGTGACCGCGGGGCAGGTCGTCGTCGACGAGCTGGTGACGCTTCCGGCCCAGGCCCGGCAGGCGGTTGCGATCGCGGCGACCGTGTGGCTGTTCCTCGTGGTGCTCGGCGGCGGCGTCGCGGCGCTCGCGGTGACGGACGGCCACCCGGTCGCGTGGACCCGGCACACCCTTGAGCGGACCGTCGACCGTGTCGGCGGTGAGAACGGGCAGGCGGCCGGCGAGGGGCAGGCCGGCAGCCGGTTCGCGTCGCTGGACACGGGCCGCTACGACCTCTGGAAGGTCGCGCTTCGGGGCTTTCGCGAACGTCCGTCGCGCGGCGTGGGCGCCGGCAACTTCGGGTACCTGAACGTCCGCATCGGGCGGCCGTTCCTCTTCCCCTTCCAGGCGCACAGCCAGCTGCTCGAGGTGGCTTCGACCCTGGGGCTGCCCGGCCTTGCGCTCTTCGCGATCGTGCTCGGGCTCCCGTTCGCCGCGTGCGTCTGGGTCCGCCTGCGCGCGCCGTCGACCGGCGAGCGGCTGCTGGCGGCGGGGATCGGCGGCTCGCTCGGCTACTTCGCCGCGCACGGTCAGGTCGACTGGATCTGGCAGCTCTCATCCTGCGCGCTGCCGGCCGTGATGCTGGGCGCGGTGGCCGTGGCGATGCTGCCGCCTGCCCGCGAACGCACGCGGTCCTTCGTCATGGGTGGGATCGCAGCAGCCGCCGCTGTGGCCGCCGCCGTCGTCCTGATCCTTCCGGCCGCGCTGGCACAGCGGTATCTCGAGCGCTCCTACCGCGAGCCGGCCGCGGCGGCGCTCGACGACGCACGCCGGGCGGGCGACCTCGACCGCCTGTCGGGGCGGCCCGACCTCGCGGCCGCCCGCGCGCGGCTCCGCACGGGCGACACGGCCGGGGCTCTCACCGACGCACGCCGGGCGGCGGGCGCGGAGCCGGGGTTCTGGGTGGCGTGGCAGCTGCTGTCCGTCGCCGCTGCGCGCGAGGGCGAGCGGACATCCGCGGCTTCGGCTCAGGCACGGGTCCGCCGTCTCGCCCCCCGCCTCCCGCTCGAGCTTCGCGGCGAGGTGCCGGCTCCCGGGTTCGATCACTATTGATCCGCGCCGGCCGACAGTACCCTGGAGGCGTGGCACGCTCGCTCCTCCTCGGCTTCGCGCTCGCCGCCGCGCTCGCGGCGGCAGCGTGCACCGGTACGGACGCCACCTCCACCGGGCGATCGACGCCGCCGCCCCCGCCACCCTCCTCCGGGCGCCCGGTCGACGAGACCCAGCCGGACGTGGTCGTGGACGGCACCCGCTTCGTGACGGCGGACGGGGAGGAGGTGCGGCTGCACGGTGTGGCCGTGCACTCGCTCGATCCGGTCGTCTACCAGCGCGCGCCCGACCTGGGCGTGAACTTCGTCCGCCTGGCCGTGGCATGGAGCGACTTCGAGCCGAACGCACCGCAGGGGGACACGCACGCGTGGGATGGCCAGCGGCTGGCCGACCTCGACACCGAGATCCGGTTCTACGCTGAGCACGGCATCCAGGTGCTGCTGGACATGCACCAGTACGGCTGGTCGCCGTACTTCGCGTCGCTCCAGCGCGGCGGCCGCGCGAACGGGATCCCGAGGTGGATCTACCACGGCCGCCGCTTCCCGCTGACCACGCAGGGCCGCGAGGCGGCCCAGGCCAGGATGTATACGGACCGGCGGGCGACGGAGCTCTACGGCCAGTTCGCGGCGATGCTGGCCGAGCGCTACCGCACCACGCCGAACGTCCTCGGCTACGAGATCCTGAACGAGCCGCCGCTCGGCAACATGCCCCGCCGTGCGTGGGCGGTGCAGCGGATCATCCGCTGGCAGGCGCGGGTGGCGACCGCCGTTCGTGCGGTCGACCCCAACCGTGCGATCGTGTTCATGGTGCCGCCTCGCACGGACGTGCGGTCGGTGCACCTGCAGCCGCTGGAGCGCCTGGGCCACCTCGCGCTGGACGTGCACGACTACTACGCCGGCACGGGCAAGCGCTACCGAACCACACTGCAGGGCGGCCGCTACCGGGGCACGCTGGCTCAGCAGGCCGCATACCTGTCGCCATTCGTCTCGATCGCGAGATCCTGGAACGTGCCGCTGATCGTCGGCGAGTGGGGCGCATTCCCGAGCGAGCGGGGCGTCGGCGCGTACCAGCGTCAGATGGTGACGCTGTTCGCGCACGAGGGCGTCAGCTGGACGCGCTGGAGCCTCGACCGCACCGAGCGCCTGGGACTGCTGCGCCGAGACGGCCGGCTGACCACCGCCGCCGTGCAGCTGGGCCGCCTGATCGCGGCTGAGGCGGGGCCAACCGCCTGATCAGGCAGCGCCGCGCGTCTTGCCCATCAACGCCGGAATCGTCCGCGCAACCAGCTTGATGTCGCCCCAGAGCGTCCAGTTGGTGACGTACAGGTAGTCGAGGACGAGCATCTCCGAGAACGGGATCTCGCTGCGGCCGAATACCTGCCAGAGCCCCGTGAGGCCGGGCGTCAGGTCGAGGCGGCGCAGGCCCCAGTCGTTGACGTACTGGTGCTCGTGCGGGATCAGCGGGCGCGGGCCGACCAGGCTCATCTGCCCGCGAAGAACGTTCATCAGCTGGGGGAGCTCGTCGATCGAGTACTTGCGGAGGATCCGGCCCACGGACGTGACGCGCGGGTCATCCGGGATCTTGAACATCCGCGCGTCGGTGCCGAGATGCACGTTCAGGTGGGCGACGTCCCCCTTGCGCTCCTCCGCGTCCGCGACCATGGTGCGGAACTTGAGGATGGTGAACGGCTGCTGCCCGCGGCCGATTCGGGTCTGCCGGAACAGCACCGGCCCCTTGCTGTTGGCCTTGATGGCGATGGCGACGGCGAGGAACAGCGGCGAGAGCACGAGCAGGCCGAGCGACGCGCCGATCAGGTCGACCGCGCGCTTGGCGACGCGATGGCTGGCAGACAGCACCGGCGGGGTGAGGCCGAGCAGCGGCGTGCCCTGCAGCGAGTGGAACTGCGCCTTGCTCCCGACCACCTCGAACAGGCGCGGCACGATGTCGAGCTCGACGTCCAGGTCGTTGCAGGCGCGCACGATGTCCAGGCCGGCGTCGTGACCGTCACCGGTGAACGCCAGCATCACGTGCTCGACGCCGTACTCCCGCACGATGCGCGGCAGCTCGTCGGTCGCCCCGAGCACCGGGACGTCGACCAGCTCGTGGTGCATCGGCAGCGGGTCGTTGTCCACGAACCCCGCCAGCTCCAGGCCGTAGCCGGGATTCCTCCGGATCTTGCGCGCGATCTCCTGGCCGACCAGGCCGGCGCCGACGATCAGCGTCCGCTGCAGGAACGCGACGCGGCTGCGGATGAACACGCGGATGATCGACCGGCCGAGCGGCAGGATGATCAGCGCCAGGAACCAGAAGAGAATCAGGCGCCGCTCGCTCGCACGGACGGCGTCGGTGAGGCGGATGGCGACGAACGTCACCCAGACGCCGACGGTGATCGCGTGGAAGAGCGGCCAGAAATCGTCAAGCGTGGTGGTGTCGGCGCGCAGCCGGTCGCCCTCGTAGAGGCCGTAGAGACCGGCCAGGGCGAGCCAGCAGGGGACCGAGAGCAGGAACAGGATCAGCTCCTTGCCGGAGGTGAATCCCTTGGACGAGGCGCCCAGGATTAGGTGGACGGCGCCGAACGTCAAGCCGAGCGCCCAGACGTCGGCAACGATGAGCGCACGGCGCACCAGCGTCCTTCTGGTATGGCGATCTGTGGGGTTCATCACCCCTGTCCGCTCGAACGCGTCCACGATTCGGCCGGCGTCGCCCTCCGGCTCCGGGGAGGTGTACGCTTCGTCCTCCCCGTCGACGGCTGTTCGGCGATCGCCCCGCCTCTGGTCATTCACAGCCAGTGCCCTCTCCTTCCCACTGCCTCGCACTATCGACCGTACCCCCCGTTCGGGTAGGCGTCAAGTTGGGCGAATGGGCGGGCGCGGGAGGCATCGGGACTGGCGGTTTCATGTCATATGGTGGACGCAGGGCTTGTCATACGGGGTGCCGAACGTACACTGGCATAGAGGCGCCCGACGGGCAGGTGGGGCGTCATTCTCCTCGAGATGGCACAGGAATGTGGGTGAGTCGTGAAGCCTGAGATGACCTTTCGCCGGTCGCTGCGCATGATCGGCAAGCGCTGGTGGCTGCTGCTCCTGGGTGGGGTGGTGGTTGCGGCACTCGCGTTCGCGGTGGGCGGCCAGAAGAAGGCGCACTGGGTCGCGACCACGACGCTTACCCTCAACGACCAGACCATCGGCCCGAACGAGTTTGGACCTGGCCTCCAGCTGAACGACGCACTGCCACGGTTTGTGGACGACTGGACGCTCGACGACTTTCTGTCTCGTCCGGCTGCCAACGCCGCCTCGGGGAAGATGGGCGGAAGCCCCGACGCGACGCACATCCTGAACGGGCTTTCCATGGTCCCCACCGGCGTGACGCGTGTCCAGTTGTCCTATACCGGTGGCTCGAACGAGCAGACGACCATCTCGGTGCTGCGGAATTACTCCACGGCGTTCATCAGTCAGCGAGTGCGTGCGGAGCAGAAGCAGATCCAGCAGGCGCTGAACGCCTACAACGGCCAGAAGCTGCCGGGCAAGACCGAGAAGAACCTGCTGCACATCGCGAACCAGTTGACCAGCATCCCGGCCGGGTTCCAGACCGGGTTCGAGGCGGATCCAAACGGCTCCGCGGCTAAGGTCAGTCCGACGGGTCCGCCCGTCGCGGTGATCGTCGCCGCCGGCTTCCTCGCCGGCGTGGCCGCCGGCGCGCTGCTCGCGCTGCTGCTCGGCCGCTTCGACAAGCGCGTCCGCCGGCCGGACGACATCGAGGTTGCGGGCGTGCCGGTGGTCGACATCGACTCCGAGGTGGACGCGGCGTCCGTGCAGCTCCTGCGCTCGGAGCTCGAGCTGGCCGGCATGGGCACGCGCCTCGGCGTCATCGCCGTGACCAGGGCAACGCGCGGGGAGGGCACGAGCGGCCTGGCACTGGCGCTGGCTCGCACCTTCGCGAGCGTCGGGACGCCGACCATCCTCGTCAGTGCCGACCTGCGGGCTCGCAACGGGCGCGCCGAGACCGGCCTCTCCGGGCTGCTCGACGGCAGCGTCAGCACGTCGCCGCTGACGCCGCTCGAGTCGAATCTCAGCTGGCTCCCCGAGGGCACCAGCACCGCGCTTCCCGAGACGCTCTTCTCCGCCCCGCGGGTGGAGCGGATCGTCCGCGACCTGCGCGAGCAGGCCGGCGTCGTCGTCATCGACACGCCCGCCGTGCTCGAGGACTCCGAGGCGCTGCCGCTGATCGCCACCGCGGACATCGTGCTGCTCACCGTGCGGCCCGGCCGCACCCGCTGGAACCCGCTTGGCGCCGCCGTCGCGCTGATCCAGCGCGTCGCGAAGCGGCCGCTCCACATCTGCTACGACCGCGCCGACGAGGCCAGCTCGGTGCCCGTGGCCGGTGTCCAGCGCAGCGGCGTCGCCGAGCGCGTCCACCAGGCGATCGAGGTCCCAGCCAGCTCATGACCCGGCTGCTCGTGGTTGGGCTCGATGGCGGGACGGACTCCGTCATCGGGCTTCCCGACGCCAACCTCCCGAGCATCGCGAAGCTGCGCGCCGAGGGCGCGTCGGCGACGCTGACGTCGACGGTGCCCCCGATCACCGCGGCTGCCTGGCCGTCGATGATGACCGGCTGGAACCCCGGGCGGCATGGCATGTACGACTTCCGCACGCTGAGCATCGAGCGCTATAGCCGCCTCTGGGGCGCCGGGCATTCCGCCTCGTTCGAGGAGGGGCGCGACTTCGTCACCTCCCGGCGGTGGTCGGGCGCCGCCTTCTGGGATCAGCTGGACGGTCCTGCGGCGGTGCTGTCGGTTCCGATGACCTTCCCGGCCTGGCCGATCGACGGCCGCATGGTGGCCGGATTCCCGCTGCCGGACTACGGTCGCAACCACACGCAGCCGCCCGAACTGGCCGGCGACATGCCGCCGCTGCTCGACTTCGCCGACCGCATCGGCAAGCTGTCCGACAGCGAGCTTGCGGACCGCTGCCGGGCGCTCGTCGAGCAGCAGCGCGAGATCGTCACGCGGTGGCTTCGGGAGGACGCCCACGACGCGGTCGTCGTCGTGTTTCAGAGCACCGACTTCGCCCAGCACCGGCTGTGGAAGTACCTCGACCAGCCGGGCCACCCGCTGCGCGAGGCGCTGCTCGAGATGTACCGGTCGATCGACGCGCTCGTGGGCGAGGCCCGTGAGCTGCTCGGCGACGAGGGCACCGTGGTCGTCGTCTCAGATCACGGCTTCGGCCCGCATCCCCGGACGTTCGTCCGCACCGACCGCGTGCTCGCCGACGCCGGCCTGCTGCATGCCGGGGGCGCCGCGGGCCGGGGTGAGGGTGTCACGCGCGCGCTGCGCCGCGCGCCCGCGTTGCGGCGCGCCCTTCGCACGCTGATCGGCCGGCTCCCCGGCGGCGCCCGGGACCGGATCGCGGCACGCGCAACCGGCGCCAGCCGGGTCGAGTGGCCACGCAGCCAGGCCTACCGGATCCCGCTCTACCCGCCCGCCGAGGGCATCGTCGTCAACCTGCGCGGCCGGCAGCAGCAGGGTGCGGTCGAGCCCGGTTCGGAGTACGAGCAGGTTCGCGACCGGATCATCGAGACGCTCGAGGGGCTGCGCGACCCCTCGACGGGCGATCGCGTCCTCCAGTGGGCCCGGCGTCGCGAGGAGCTCTTCTCGGGGGCCCATCTGGACGAGGCGCCCGACGTGGTCGCGCTGTTCGACCCGCGCTACAAGGCCGCCTCGGGGCTCGGCGAGCTGTTCGAGCCCGTCCCGGCCCAGATCCTCGACGAGTACTCCGGCGTGCACGCAATGGAGGGCATCTTCGCGGCCGCCGGCCGCGGCATCCGCGCCGGCGTCGACCTCGGCACGCGAAGCATCCTCGACGTCGCGCCCACGCTGCTGGCGCTGCTCGGGCGGCCCGTTCCGGCCGACTCCGACGGCACGGTCATCGACGCGGCGCTGGAGGACGCGGCCGCGGTTCGCACCGGCGATGCGACGTATGCCGACCGTGCCTCGGGCGGCGAGCCGGCCCTGACGGCCGAGGAGGAGGCGACCCTCGAGGAGTCGCTCCGCGCCCTCGGCTACCTGGAGTAGCGGTGGGCGTCTACGTCGCACCGGCCGACCTGCGCTCGCTGCGCCCGCCGCGGATCGGCCCGCGGGCCGGCGGCGACCTCACCTGGATCGCGGCGGCAGCCGTGTCGGCGGCGGCACTGGCACTCTCCGTCGCGCTCGGAAGCGGCACGGAGTTCCTCGCCACGGCGGTCGCCATTCCGTTCGTGGTCGTGTTCGCGATCCGCCCCGCGTGGGGGGTCTACGCGGTGATCGTCGCGCGGCCCAGCATGGATTTGTGGGCCGACAGGTCGCTCGCGCACGCCGGCAGCGTGTCCGTGAACCCGGCCTCTGCACTGGCACTGCTCTTCATCGCAGTCGGAGGGGCATACCTGCTCGAGAACCGGCACCTCGTCCGTGAGGCGCCGAGCACGCTGCCCTATCTCGGCATGGCGGTGATGGCGGCGCTGAGCGTGTCGGTCGCACCCTCGAAGGGTGGGGCGGCCACCGAGACGCTGCGACTGCTGTCGGTGGCCGTGCTCTACATGGCGGCCTGGACGGTCGTGCGCGACCGCGACGGGCTGAAGCGGATGGTCGCCGCGCTGCTGGCGTCGGTGGTCGTGCCGACGGCGCTCGCCCTGTGGCAGTTCGCGCACGGCGGCTCGACGGTGATCGGGGAGGTCGGGCGCTCCGCCGGCACGTTCCTGCAGCCGGACCCGTTCGGGATCTTCATGGGCTTCATGACGGCGTTCATCATTCCCCTGATCCTCTGCACGCGTCTGCGCGCTCGCTGGCTGCTGCTCCTGGCCGGGCCGTTCGTCGCCGGAGCGCTGATCGCGTCGTACACCCGCACCGGCTGGGTCGGATTCGTGTTCGGGCTGTTCGTGCTCGCGGTGGTGCGCTACCGCTCGCTGCTCGTGATCGGGCCCCTGCTGCTCGTGCTGATGGCGGCCGCCGTGCCGAGCACGGTGCACCGCTTCAGCGATCTCACCTCCGGCCGCACCCATTACGGCCCCGGGAACTCGCTGCGCGCGCGCCTCGACCTGTGGCGCCAGAACCTGCCCCGCGTCGAGCACAACCCGGTGCTCGGGAACGGCTTCAAGGCGATCGTCGAGGACACCACGGGGACACGTGCGGTCGGCGTCAACGTGCAGGAGGGCGCCCACTCCCATAGCGACTTCGTGCGCGCCATCGTCGAGCTCGGCGTGCCGGGCTTCCTCTTCTTCTGCTGGCTGCTCTTCGGCATGTGGGCGGCATGCCGGCGTGCATACATGCGCGCGCGCAAGGCCGGCGATGACGTTCTTGCCGCACTGGCGCTGGGAGCGCTGGTGGCCGCGTCGGCGTACGTCCTGATGAGCTTCGACTCCAACCTGATGACGCAGGTGGCCGTATCCGGCACGTTCTGGACGCTGGCGGCCGTCGGCCATGCGGCCGGCCGCGTCGAACTCGCCCGGCCAGACGACGCGTGAGCACCGAAGCGGCGGAGACGCCGGGCCGGGTGCTGATGGTGAACAAGTTTCACTATCCCCGCGGAGGCGCCGAGCACTACATGTTCAGACTGGCCGGCCTGCTCGAGGACGGCGGGGCGGGCGTCGACTACTTCGCGATGCATGACGCCCGCAACCTGCCCTGCGAGACCGACCGCTACTTCGTCTCCGAGGTCAGCTTCGAGCAACCGCCGACGGGCCTTGCCGGCCGTGCCGGCATGGCCGGCCGCATGGTGTACTCGCTCGAGGCGCGGAGGAAGATGGCGCGGCTGCTCGGCGACCGCCGGGTCGACCTGGCGCACGTGCACAACATCTACCACCAGCTGTCGCCGTCGCTGCTCGCACCGCTTCATCGCCGCGGCATTCCCGTCGTCATGACGGTGCACGACTTCAAGCTCGTCTGCCCGGTGTACAGCCTGCTCTCGCATGGCGAGATCTGCGAGCGGTGCGTGGGCAACGGGTTCTCGCCGGCCGTGCGGCGGCGCTGCAACCGCAGCTCCCTGTCGGGCAGCGTGCTGGTCGCCGGCGAGACCTGGGCACACCGGCGGCTCGGCCTCTACCGCGACGGGATCGACGTGTTCATCACCCCGTCCGCGTTCGCCCGCGACAGGCTCGTTCGGGGCGGCTACCCCGCCGACCGCGTGGTCGTGATCCCCAACTGCGTGGTCGCGAAGGACTACCACCCGCTCCACCGGCCCGGCGACCACACCCTCTATGTCGGTCGGCTGTCTCGAGAGAAGGGCGTCGAGGTGCTCGTCCGCGCTGCGATCGACACCGGCGCTCGTGTGAAGATGGTCGGCGATGGGCCGCTGCGCCCGGCGCTGGAGCGGACGATCGCCGAGTCCGGGGCCGATGTCGAGCTGCTCGGATTTCGCAGCGGCGACGAGCTCGCGGCCACGGTGCAGGCGGCGTCGGCGGTGGTGATGCCGTCGATCTGCCACGACAACTGCCCACTCGCGGTGATCGAGGCGATGGCCTGGGGCAAGCCCGTCATCGGCAGCCGCGTGGGCGGCATCCCGGAGCTCGTCCGGGACGGCGAGGATGGGCTGCTCGTCCCGCACGGCGACCCGGCGGCCCTGGGGGCGGCGATGCTGCGGCTGCAGGGCGATCCGGAGCTGGCCGAGCGGCTCGGCCGGGCCGGCCGGGCGCGGGTCGAGGCGCACTACGACGCCGAGCCGCACTACCGTGCGGTGACGGCGGCCTATCGGCTGGCCGGAGACATCCGAAGGGCGGCGGCGTGATGAGGATCGCCATGGTCGGCCAGAAGACGAACGTGACCCGGTTCGGCGGCATCGAGCGGCACGTCGGGCTCCTGAGCGACCGGCTGGCGGAGCGCGGGCACCGCGTCACGGTGTTCACGCGCGGTCGCTACGGCGACCCGGTTCGGCCGGCGGCGGGCGTCTCGCTGGTGCGGCGGCCCTCCGTTCCCAGCAAGCACCTCGAGGCGATCACCCACTCGACGATCTGCTCGTTCGAATCGGGCCTGCGCGGCTACGACGTCGTCCACTTCCATGGCGTCGGCCCGAGCCTGGCGATCCCGTTCGCGAAGTTCACGCGCCACGCCGTGGTGGTGGCGACCGTGCACGACCAGGACTACAACAAGGACAAGTGGTCGCCGTTCGCCCGCCGGATGCTGCGGGCCGGCGAGGCCAGCGCGTGCCGCCACGCCGACGAGGTGATCTCGGTCGCGCGGTACATCCAGCAGCACCTCCAGCTGGCGTACGGATGCACGGCCCAGTACATCCCCAACGGGAACGATCCGCTGCACGTGCAGCCGCCCGGTGCCGCGCTGGCGGAGCACGGCCTCGAGGCGGGCCGGTACCTCCTGTTCCTCGCCCGGCTGGTGCCGGAGAAGGGCTGCGACGTGCTGATCCGCGCGGTACGCGAGAGCTCGACGCCCTACCGGCTCGCGATCGTGGGAGGGGCCAGCTACTCCGACGAGCACGCCGCCGAGCTGCGCCGTCTCGCCGGCGACGACGATCGGATCGCGTTCCTCGGGTTCCAGTCGGGGGACGCGCTCGACGAGCTGCGGACGAATGCCGCCGCCTACGTCATGCCGTCACGGCAGGAGGGGCTGCCGCTCGCGCTGCTCGAGATGCTCTGGTACGGCATGCCGGTGATCGCCAGCGACATCCCGGCCGTGAACGAGGTGGACGGCGCGGTGCCCGAGCACCGTCTCACCCGCGTCCCCCCAGGGGACGCGGCCGCTCTCGGACGAGCCATCGAGGCGCTCCCCTGGCCGGGTGCGACGGGCACGCCCGGCGAGCTGCGCTGGCCGACCTGGGCCGACGTGGCCGCCGAGGTCGAGCAGGTCTACCGGCGCGCACTGGCTCACCACGGCCGTCGCGCGGCCTAGCCTTCGCTTCGAAACGCCCGTACACTCGGCGTGGCGGGCGGCAGAGCGGGCTGCGTCGGCCCGTCTCGTCGAACCTCGAGGGGGCTCCACAGTGTCATCGCACATCACGATCCGACGTCGCCGCGCTGTGCTCGTGCGCCTGGCCGCGGCCGTCATGCTGGTCTCCACCGCGGCGCTCGCGTCCGCGCCGAGCGCGCTCACCGCCACGCTGAACAGCACCTTCACCGGCACGGTCTCGACCACCGGCACGAAGTTCAAGACCCATACGATCAGCGTGGTCGCGCCGGGGACGATCAGCATCAACCTCGATTGGGACGACCCCAACGCCAAGCTCACGCTGTTTCTCACCGCCCCGACCAACGTGCAGGTCCAGGCGGTCACGGACGCGAGCAAGCCCAAGACGATCTCCTATCCCGCCACGGTCAGCGGGACGTACAAGATCGGCGTCAAGGCCGCCACCGGCGGGGCCAATTACACGGTCTCGGCGACGTATCCGGGAGCCGACAGCTCGGGGTCCGGCCTCGTCACCTTCCAGAAGGCGATCGGCTTCAGCGGCCCGGCCGGCCTCTATGCCTACGGCATGGACTACGACTCGACCGACGGCACCATCCTGGTCGGCGACTACTGGAACTACCGGGTCTGGCGGTACGGCACCGACGGCACCAAGCTCGGCCTGGTCTCCCAGCACGCGCTGGGCGGCCTGTCCGGCGGCATCACGGCCCCGTACGACATCGAGGCCGATCCGACCGACCTCGACACCAACGGCAAGGCGGCCCTCTGGGTGGCGGATCAGGGCAGCTCGCGGTTCGTCGAGTTCAGTCACGACGGCAGGTGGCTGCAGACCATCGGCAAGATGAACGCCGGGCAGGCGACCGGCAGCAACTCGGATCACCCGGGGGCCAGCTACCCGATGGGCTGCGGCGGCGGGGCGATGCAGATCCCGACGCACATCGCCGTCGACACCGTGTTCTCGACGCACTACCTCTACGTGTCGGACCCGCGCTGCCGGAACGTCTACGTGTTCGACCACCACGGCGGCTTCCACGGGCAGCTCGACTGGACCGGCTCGGGCGTCGGCACGCCGATCCCACGCGGCGTGGCCGAGGATGCACAGGGCTTCATCTACGTCGCCGAGTACCAGTCGCGCAAGATCTTCGTGTTCGATCCCGCGACGAAGAAGATCATCGGCTCGATCGGCCCGCAGAGCGACGAGAACGACGTCCGCGGCCTCGACATCGACACCACCAACCACCTGATCTACACCGTCGGCGCATACTGGAACCGTGTCTATGAGTTCTCGTTCGATCCGGCCAAGGTCGACGCGGGAACCGGGCCGTCGAGCGTCGTCGGGAAGTTCGTCAACGAGTGGCGCAACATGGACGGCAGCAACTTCGCGAGCGGTCACCAGCAGATGGACTCGATCCGATTTCCGGCTGTTGACAACCAAGGCAACGTGTACGTCGGCGAGACCTGGGGCTGCGATGTCTACTGCACCGGGACGCCCTACGGCTACGGTGTCGAGAAGTACACCCCGGGCGACATCAGCGCCAAGCCGAGCTGCACCGTGACCAACGCCGGAACCGCGCAGAGCACCTGCGCCGGGGCCACCCGCGACTCGTGGCTGACCGGCCCGCAGCCCCCGCCCCGCGGTGGATACAACCAGCAGAACGGGATCGCCATCGATCCAGCCGACAACTCGCTGTTCGTCGTCGACACGTTCGAGCAGCGCGTGCAGAAGTTCGACACGACGTCGACCTGCACGTCCGAGGGCAGCTGCCCGGCCTGGCTGCTGCAGTGGGGCTCGCGGCAGCCGGCCAGCCCTGCGTCGGACGGCTTCGGATACCCGCGCGCGCTCACGTTCGGCAAGGACGACGGCCTGGTGTGGGTCGGCGACAACAACAACGCGGCGATCGCGTTCAACCCCGACGGCACCTTCGTGCACCGCTACGGATCACAGGGCCCCTCACCGGGGATGTTCAAGGGCGGCGTGCAGGGCATCCACGTCGAGAATGGCAAGGTCTACGCCACCGACGTGGCCGGGTGCCGGCTGCAGGTGTTCGACGAGGCCAAGCTGCTCTCGGCGAGCAGCATCGCCACAGCGCCCGCGGGGACGCTGCTGGAGAACGTGGGCTCGTGCGGCTCGGGCGCCAATCAGATGACCGCGCCGCGCGGCGTCGCGGTCTCGACGGACGGGAACACCGTCTACGTCGCCGAGACGGGCACCAGCCGCATCAGCGTATGGAACCTGTCGACGAACACGGCGGCGACGGTCAAGCCGACGTGCGGCGGCAAGGGGCTCGCGCAGCCCTGGGGTATCACCTGGGATCCGACAAAGACGTGGCTCTACATCGGCGACGTCAAGAACGCGCGCGTCGTACGGTGGAATCCGGCCACGAACGCGTGCCAGGTGGTCGTGACGGCGGCCGACCTGCCGCCGGGCGTCGGCTTCCTCGGCGCCAACTTCGTCGAGTTCGACTCGAACGGGCTGATGTACGTCAGCGACAACGCCCGGCACGTCGACGTCTTCACCGTCAACCTCTAGAACCAGCACCAGCCACCCGGCGGGCTCGCCCGCTGGGTGAGCTGCGGCTGCTGGGAGCGGCAGTCACGGAAGACGATCCGGTCGCGCCACTGGGCGCGTGAGAGCGGCCGTGCCGTGAGCAGCGGGTAGTAGACGCCGAAGAGCAGCACCGCTGCCACGGCGAACACGCCGGTCGCGATGCGCCCGGCGCGGCCGCTCCAGAGCCGCGTGGCCACCAGTCCCAGCGCGAGGCACATGAACGGGACGGTCGGGAGCAGGTAGTACAGGAACAGCTGCGCCCGGCCCGTCGCGACGGCGAACCAGGGCAGGTACGTCGCGGCAACCGCCACCGTGACCACCGCGCCGGCGCCCCACGGATCCCGCTCGCGCGCCCATCGCCAGGCGGCGTAGCCCACCGCCGGCACCGACGCCCACCAGACCAGCGGGCTGCCGATCGCCAGCACCTCGCGCACGCCGCCGCCGGTGTCGCGGAAGAAGTACAGCACCGGTCGCCGAACGAGCGGCCAGGACCACGGCTGGGACTGGTAGGGGTGCGCGCCCGCGAGCCCGGACTGCTCGGTCAGCATGGCGTGCTGTCGATGCAGGAAGGCATGCAGCCACGAGGCGTCGGCCCACGGCGCTGCCAGGAGGCTGCCGTGCACGACGTCCACGTAGCTGAGCGCGTAGACCAGGAACGGCGCGAGCAGCAGCGAGCCGGCGATGGGAGCCGCGCGCGCCGGCAGCGACCGGTGGTCGCGGCGTGCAGCCGACCGTTCCCAGGCCAGCTCGAGCACCAGCACGGCCGCCAGGATGCCGAGGCCCGACCACTTGCAGGCGACGGCTGCGCCGGCGGACAGACCGGCTGTGAGCCGCCATGGTCGGCCGATCGGGCCGCGCGCCCGCGCGCCCGCGCGCAGGGAGTCGCGGTCGACGACCGCGAACAGCAGCGCCGCCACGCCGAAGAACGCCACGAACACGTCCAGCATCGCCAGCCGCGACTGCAGGAAGTGCAGGAAGTCCACGGCGAGCAGCCCCGCCGAGACGGTGGCGGCCACGGCGGATCCCGTCAGCCGGCGCGCCAGCAGGTAGAGCAACGGGATCGTGAGCGTGCCGGCAGCCAGGGAGGTGATGCGCCAGCCGCTCGGGTGGTATCCGAGCATCTCGATGCCCGCGCCGATCAGCCACTTCCCCAGCGGCGGGTGCTCGCGCGTCATCTCGCCGGCCTGGCCGCAGAGCGAGGCCGAGCGATGGACGTACCAGCACGCGTCGGGGACGTAGAACCCCTCGTCGAAATAGCTGGGCGGGCGCGTCAGGTGGTAGGCGCGGAGCGCGCCGCCGGCCGCGGTCAGCGCGGCCATCAGCGCCAGGTCGAGCCGCGAGAGCCGGTTCACGTGGCCTCGGTCAGGCGGCGCGGCGCCCCTCCCGCACCGCCTCGAAGTACGCCATCCGGTCCGATTCGTCGCCGCCGGACGCCGCCATTGCGCGGCGGCGTCCGAGCAGCAGGCCGGCGCGGTAGGACGTGTCCTGTGCGACGCGGCGCGCCAGCGCCCCGACGCTGGCCGCGAACCCGCGGCGGGTGGCCTTGGTCACCGACCGCGAGAGCGATGGCCGGTTCGGGGGGCGATCGAGCGGCGACAGACGCTCCGTGCCGCGGACGATCGACTGCCACATCCTGCTACCGGCGAGCGCGGGGGCGACCTCGGCGGGCACCGGCGCCCCGAGCAGGTCGGCGCTGCGGCGCAGGGCCACGGCGGTGATCTCGCCGATCCGCCAGGCGCGTGCGCGGCGGACGACCTCGTCCCAGTCGAGCGCCGGCTCGGCCGCGGCCCGATCGATGTCCTTCAGCCAGGCGAGCTTGGCCGCGCCGGACAGCCCCGCGTGCAGCGTCAGCTGCAGGAGCGTGTCGCACGGGTCGAGCGTGAGCACCTGGGGGCCGTCCAGCGAGACGGAGCGGCCGCGCTCGAACATCGCGTCCATGTCGATCGCGAAGCTCCTGCGGACGGACGCCCGGTTGATCAGGTGCCAGTGCACGTCGGCCGACGTGCCGAACCGTGCGGTCATGTGCACCTGACCGCGCAGCTCGCGCCGGATCACCCGCCAGTTGCGGTCGAAGATGTCGCAGCCGCCCTCCAGCAGAGCGCTGATCGCATCCCCGAACCGGCCGTGGGGCACGACCAGGTCGAGGTCGCCGTAGGCGCGAAGGTCGTTCCGCGGGTAGACCACCTCGGCCAGCACCGGCCCCTTGACCACCATGAACGGGATCCCGGCCGCGCGCAGCATCGCGTCGAGCGCCGTCAGCTCGCCGATCACCTTCATGTGGTGCGTGAGGTTGAGGTGGTAGACCGTCGCCAGCAGCGACCGCAGCTCCGCATCGATCTCCAGCCCGCGCGTCGAGAGATGGACGAGGTTCGTGACCCCGTGCTCCGCGGCCGCGTTGCCCACCTCGGCTGCCGGCGCGCCCCTCAGGAGCTCGGCGATGTCGCCGGGTGGCTGCTTCCAGTCGTGCTCGACGGTGCACCTGCGCAGCAGCTCGAAGATGTCAGCCGATCTCATGAGAAGCGCGCCATCGGCTCGTGTCCGGCCCGTCCCGGGGGCGGACCGACGTCCGTTCCGTCGAGCTCCACCCACGCGTGGGCATCCTTGTTCACCGCCTCCTTGGGCAGGCCGATCACGAGAACCGCCGGATCGCCCTGCTCGCGGAGCAGGCGGTACATCACGAGCGCGTTGAAGATGCAGCGGGGCCGCCGGGAGCCCAGGCGCAGCGTGCGGTCGATCGCCCACGCCAGCTGGCGCGGCGGGATGGGCCGGCCGGTGCGGGGCGTGACGTCGCCGAACGTGGTGGCAAGCCGTGGCAGCGGCTCGCGAGGCAGGCGGCGGTGCACCTCGGCGTACGTGCGCAGGATGCGCAGCGCAAGCCGGGCGCGCGCCAGCGGCGGCAGCGACCCGGCCGACCTCAGCTGTCGCACAGCTCTCTCACGATCTCCACGACGCGGGGCAGCGTCTCGAACGTCAGCGGCCGCTGGAGGTTGTAGACGGGCGTCGTGCGGGCCAGGTCGGCGAGCTGTTCGAACGCGCGCGTGCGATCCGGGCTGTCCGGGATACGGAACGAGAGCGCCCACATGTCGCGGATCGCGGTCGCGCTGTCGAGCCGGTCGAGCTGGATCCGTCCGTCCTCCGCGATCCGCAGCAGCACGACGGCGCGCAGCGGCACGGGCGCGCTTCCGCCCCGCCGCTCCTCGTCGATGGCGAGGACGATCCGCTCGGACGTGGTCTTCACGACCGTCGTCCCGGGCGGCACGTCGCGCATCGCATCCGAGCGCATCCGGATCACGGCGGGGCCCGGCAGGACGACCGGCTCGGGCTGGAATGACACGCGGGCGATGTCCTCGGTCAGCAGGCGCGTCCCGGCCGCGTGGAGAGCGAGCGCAAGCGTGGTCTTGCCGTGCCTTCCCGGTGCGGCGACGAGCACCGCTCCTCCTCCCGACTCGAAGCCGGCTGCGTGGAGCGAGAGCTGGCCGTGCCGTGTGAACGTGACCATGGTCGGGACGCCCCACAGGTGCAGCTCACGGAAGGCGTCGAGCGGTTCGGCGTCCGGCACCTCGATCGTCCGCTCGGCGGGCGCGATGCGGAACCATCCGGTTCCGCTCGCCCAGAAGTCGAAGATCTGGCCGCCGCCGAACAGCTTGCCGGCGACGCCGTCGGGCGTGTGCCACTCGAGGAGCGGCTCCTCGTCGTGCACGGGCTCCTCGCCCCGGGCCGCCACCACCGAGAGCGCGTCCGGGCTCGCCCCCCGGCGCGTGAAGCGGAGCGCGATCTCGCTGTCGATCGCGTACCCGTGGCAGCTCGTTTCCGCCAACGCGTTCACCAGTTGGCCAGGAAGGCGTGTGCGGAGGTGAGGTCGCGGGCCCAGCAGTATTCCCACAGGGTGAAGTCCCGCTGCTCGAGCCGCTCCGCCAGCCTGCGGTAGTCGACGCCCGGAATCTGGTACGGCGGGTCGACGATGTACCGGCGCATCAGGTCGTAGTCGGCGTGGGTCAGCAGATGTTCCCCAAAGACGGTCTTGTCGGTTCGGTCGAGCAGCGCGTCCGGCAGCTTGCCTCGCAGGCAGCGCCGGACGAGGGTCTTTCTTCGCGTGTCGGGGAACTTCACCTCCGCGCGGAGGCTGAGGAAGAACTCCCACAGGTCGACGTCCACGAACGGCCGTCGCACGTCCAGCCCATGGATGTCGGCAACCAGCTCGTCCGCGGCCAGCGTCTCGGATGACCCGCCGAAGGACGTCGTCTGCAACGTCGCCCAGCGGCGGCGGACGGGGGCCAGCAGGTCGGCCCTGGGGATCGAGTTGACCTCCCGCTGCGTGACCCAGTCGGGCGGCGGTACGGCGCGCTTGACGCCGCGCCAGGCCAGGTAGCGGTTGGTGACCCGGCCGGGCGCAAGCCCGGGGCCGAACTGTCTCAGGATCCACGACCAGCGGGTGCCGCGCCGTCGCTGCTGCCGCACGAGCGCGGCCAGGGCGCGGGCCCGCCCGTGGACGAGCAGGTGCCCCGCGAGGTGGCCCGAGTTGTCGATCACGTACTCGGCCAGCTCCCCGGTGAGCAGCGCCCGGTGACCGAGCGACCGCGCAAGCGCGTAGTTCTCGTCGAGCTCGGGCACCGAGACGATGGGCGTGGGCGAGTCGAGCAGCGCCGACCAGCGCTGCACGTCGTCCAGCCCCTTTGCCTGGGGGCGGTAGGTGTGGAGGGGCATGTCGAGGTACCCGGTCACCATCTCGATCCACGACCGCTCGTCGACGCTCGGCAGGTCCGGGAACACCGCGGACAGCGCGGCCACCGGCTTGCCGAACCGCTCCATATGGCCCGGAGCCGCGAACGCCGCCACGGCCGGCGAGTCGATGCCGCCGGAGAGCGAGATCGCGTCGTCGCCGGTCATGCAGCGGGCCACCGCCTGGGCGAACAGCTCGGCGAACCGCTCGTCCGCCTCGTGGGGCGTGAGCCGCGCGGTCTCGACCAGCCGCTCGGGCTCCCAGTAGCGGATGGACTCCCGGCGCCCTGACCGGTCGGCGCGCATGACAGTCGCGGCCGCCATCCGATTCGCACCCTTGACGGCCGCCGGCGCGTCCGGGCCGCCGCCCTTCCCGTAGAAGATGCGCTCGACCGCCTCGAGGTCCGGCTCGCGGGGGATGCCGGCCCCGGCGACCACCTGCTTCGCCTCGCTGGCGAGCTGGAACCCGTCGCCATCGTCGCGGTAGAAGACCGCTCGGAAGCCCACCTGGTCGCGGAATCCCCACAGCCGGTCGCCGTCGGTCACTGCAGCGCTGAACTGGCCGCGGAGGCGCGCCGGCGCCCGCTCCCCCCAGGCCCGGAAGGCGGCCTCCAGCACGTCGGCGGCGGTCTCGCCGCCCGGCTCCTGCCCCTGCGCCTTCAGGTCCCGTGCCAGCTCGGCCGCGTTGTCGAGGCGGCCGCAGAACGCCGCAAGGTAGCCGTTTCCGGCAGAGATCGATGCGTCGTCGCGGTCGTCGCGGCAGCTGACGCCGAGCGTCACCGCCCCGTGGCTGGCGAGATCATGCCGGGATCCGCGGTGGGGCGCCGCTTCCAGCATCCCGCGGACGCGCTCGGGCTCGGCCGGACCGGTCCGGACCAGTCGTGCTGCGAGGGATCCCATTCCCCCTCAGTGTAGTGATGCAGGGGGTCGTGTCCAGGCGCCGGCGACGCCGATAATTCGTCATTCGGGGTTGACACGTCGTCGGGCGGGGGTATAGTTGCCCTGGCTTCGTACCGCGATTTGACGAGGGGGTAATCCATGAAGTACGCATCGCCGGTGGTGGTGGACTTCGGTTCGATCTCGGACCACACGTTCATCCACACCAACCCGCAGGGCCATGTCGTCCACAAGGACCACATTGTGTGCGAGACCGACAAGTTCGGTGAGTACTCCTGCGGCAGCAGCCACGGTGGCTCCTGCGACAACGTCAAGAGCCGCTAGGTCGCCGCTGAGAGCGGAGTGACGGTCGTATCCGGGGACGCAGAACCCCCGGGCGTCCTGGATGCTCGAAGCGTCACTCGCTCGTTTGGCGAGGTAGTTGTTCTGACCGGCGTCGACCTTCGGGTCGGCGCCGGTCGCATTTCTGCGCTGCTCGGCCCCAACGGCGCCGGGAAGACGACGTTCCTCCGCATCCTCACCGGCCTGCTGCTGCCCGACTCGGGTGAGGTGCACGTCGGCGGGATCGACGTCGCCGCAGACCCGATGGCGGTGCGGCGCCGGATCGGCTTCATGCCGTCCGCCGACCGGACGTTCTACATGCGCATCTCGGCGCTCGAGAACCTGGCCTTCTTCGCGCGCCTGCACGGTCTGCGGCGCAAGGAGGCGCTCAGCCGGGCGACGCGGCGACTGGCCGACGTCGGGCTGCGCGATGCCGGCGGGCAGCGCGTCGGCACGTACTCGCACGGCATGCAGAAGCGGCTGTCCGTCGCCCGTGCCCTGCTGCTGGATCCCGATGTGCTGATCATCGACGAGGCAACCGACGGGCTGGACCCCGAGGGGGCGCGCCGCGTGCAGGATCTCGTCCGCGGCATCGCCGACAATGGCACCTCCGTGGTGTGGACGACCCAGCGGCTGGACGAGATCCGTGGCTTCGCGGACGGCGTGACGGTGCTCGACCGCGGGCGCACCACGTTCGAGGGCACGGTTGAGGACTTGATGCTGCGATCCACCTCCCGGCGGTACGTCGTCCGGCTCGAGCGGGCGGGCGGCGGCGCGCTCGCGGACGCGGACATCGCCCGGACGAACGCCGCGCTCGCGCCCGGCGGCCAGCTGTCGCGCGGTGGTGAGGACCGCGCGCACTTCCGCCTCGATCTGATGGAGGACACCGTGCTCGGCGTGGCGCTCACGGCGATCGGCGATTCCGGGCTGGTGGTGCTGGATTGTGCTCAGCAGCGATCGGAGATCGAGGAGTCGTTCCTGCTGCTGACGACCGCCCGCGAGTGACGCCGGGCGGATTCTCGTTCGGCGGCGAGCTGCGCAAGCTCGGCGCGTTCCTCCGCAGGGACCTGCTGATCCGGCTCAGCTACCGGACCGCCATCCTGACGGACTGGTTCAGCCTGTTCTCGCAGGCGCTCGTCTTCTCGTTCGTCTCCAAGATCGTGAACCCGGCCCGCCTGCAGATCACCGGGCAGGGTGCGGAGACGACGTACATCGCCTACGTGGCGGTCGGCATCGCGGTCAGCGGCTTCCTCGCCGTGGGGCTCGCGCGGCTGGTGGGAGCGATCCGACAGGAGCAGTTCATGGGCACGCTGGAGTCGCTGATGGTGACCCCCACGACGGCGAGCGTGATCCTGCTCGGGTCGGTGGTGTACGACCTCATCTACGTGCCGCTGCGGACGATCGCGTTCCTCGTGATCGTGTCGCTGTGGTTCAAGGTCGACTTCGCCGCCTCGGGCTACCTGCCGGCGCTGCTCATCCTTGCCGTGTTCATCCCCTTCGTCTGGGGTCTCGGCTCCATTGCGTCAGCGTCGGTGCTGACCTTCCGGCGCGGCTCGGGGGTGCTCGGCTTCGGCACCTTCGCGCTCACGTTCACCTCGGGGGCGTACTTCCCGCTGTCGCTCTTCCCATCGTGGGTGGAGACGCTCGCCAGCCTGAATCCGATCGGCGTCGCGATCAGCGGAATGCGGGACCAGCTGATCGGCGGGGCGGGCTGGGCTGACGCCGGCATCGCGATCCTGAAGCTGGTGCCGATGTCGGGCGGCGCCCTCATCCTGGGGCTGGTTGCCTTTCGCCTGGCGATGCGTCGAGAGCGCCGGCTCGGTACGCTCGGCCTCTACTGACCCACGCTGTACAAGGAGCTCGCATGATCGACCAGGCAACCAGGATCCGCCGAAACCCCGACGTGGTCTTCCGCTCCCTCGAGGAGGAGCAGGGCGGCGTGCTGCTGCACCTGGAGTCGGGCGAGTACCACGGGCTGAACGACCTGGGGTCGCTGATCTGGAGGCTGGTCGAGAACGAGACAACCTTCGGCGACGTGGTGGCCGGCGTGCGGGCGCAAACCGAGGACGTGCCCGACGACGTCGAGGCCGACGTGTCGGCGTTCCTGGACGACTTGAACCGCCGCAACCTGGTCGAATTGCTGCCCTAGCGAGGGCGCGCGCGGGCCGAGTGGCTCCCCGTTTCCGCGAGATGTGCGGAGACGGTCGGAAAAACTCAACAGAAGCCTGAGACGCGACTTACAGGTCTCGAACAGGTGGGGGCGATGGTGCGGCCTGACGACTTCGGCCCCTGACCCCGACCTGCAGGAGGTGTCGTCTGTATGAGACGTCCCACGCGCCTGAAGCTTGCTCTGCTCACCGTCCTGGCCGCCGGCACGATGATGCTCGCCGGCGCGTCCGCCGGTAACGCGGCGATCCCGTCGGACTCCGGCGTTCATACGTGGCTGTTCGACGGCGCGAACACCGTCGTCGACACCAGCGCGGAGGCCGTGACGGTGGCCAGGCAGAACGACGTGATCGTGGGCGTCCCACGCTACGGTCAGTACCTGTCGGCCATGAAGTCGGCCCACCCGGGCATCGTCATCGCCCAGTACCACAAGGGCACCACGGTGAAGGAGGACTATCCGTGGGTCGTGGCCAACCACCCCGACTGGCTGCTTCGCGGGTCGAGCGGCCAGGTGCTGAAGAGCAGCTGGGGCGGGTACCTGATCAACCCGCAGCTGGCCGGCGTACGGCAGTGGGAGGCGTCGTACGCGCAGAGCCAGCAGGCGGCCGGCTGGACGGGGGTCTACATGGACTCGATGGGAAGCATGGCGTTCTACGGCTTCCCCTCGACGCCCATCAACCCCCAGACGCACAAGCCCTTCACGATGACGGAGTGGCTGACCGCCACGACCGGCCTGGCGAGCGCCGTCGACAGCGCCGTCTCGGTCCCGGTCATCGACAACGGCCTGAACAACGGCACCCGGTACTTCGCGAACATGAAGCCCCTCGGCGCGGTCGGCCAGGGCGGGCTGTTCGAGGAGTGCTTCCGCGACGCCGCCGACGGCGTCAGCACGTGGCCGTCGCTGACCGACTGGCAGAACCAGGTGAATGCGATCATCGACGTCCAGTCGAAGGGCAAGATCGCGCTCTGCCTGACCAAGCTGTGGGTCTCGGCGAGCGACGCGCAGCGCGCGCAGTGGCAGCGCTTCGCGCTCAGCTCCTACCTGCTGGCGAAGGGCTCGAGCGCCGACTTCATGTTCATGGGGTCGAAGACGCAGAGCGCGCTGGCGACGGCGAACGGCACGTACCCGGCCCTCGGCACCGCGACCGGCGCGATGAAGCAGTCGGGGTCGCTCTTCGTGCGGTACTTCCAGAACGGCGTGGTGGTCGTGAACCCGAGCGGGTCGGCCGCCAGCACGTCGCTCGGGGCCGGCTACAAGGACACCGCGGGGCGTGCCGTGACGAGCGCGACGCTCGGCGCCCACACCGGGGGCATCTACACGAAGTAGGCGTCCCCGCTCACTGCGAGCTGCGCACGAGCCGCGCCAGCGGGCCGGGCAGGAACCCGTCGTCGTCGTCGAACGCCGAGGCCACGACCAGCGCAGCTCCGTAGACGATCGTCGCGCCGGCCGCGCCACCGAGGATGGTGAGCGCGGCCGGCGCGTCTTCGAGCGCAAGCCGCAGCACCGCCGCGACCGCCACGAAGGCGGTCAGGGCAACGGCCACCGGCCTCGTCCACGGCCCGAACGGCTGGATCTCCAGCACCCGGTGCACCTGCCACAGCCGGTACATGTTCCAGGCGACGATCGAGACGCCCCACGCCACCCCGGCGCCCACCATTCCGAACGGCGGGATCAGCACGAGGTTGAGCACGACGTTCAGGACGAGGGCCGCCAGGCTGTTCTTGAGGACGAGATCCGACCGCCCGATCATCGTCACGACGTGGCCGCACGGGCCGGTGGCCGCGTTCACCGTCTGGCCGATGGCAAGCAGGGCGAGCGGCCATGCGCCGCGGCTGTAGCTGGGCGCGTAGAGCAGCGTGACGATGGGTGTCGCAAACAGCGCGAGGAACAGCAGCGGCGGACAGCCGGCGATCGTGGACCACTTGGTTGCGAAGGCGTACATGCGCGCGAGGCCGGCGCGGTCAGAGAGCGCGTAGAGGCGTCCGATCTGCGGCTGAAAGGCGATGCCGATCGGGAGGATGAACATCATGCCGAACAGCACCGTGCGCGTCGCGATCGAGTAGACGGCGACGTCGGCAGGCGGACGCCAGAGGCCGAGCAGCAGCGTGTCCGCCCACAGGAGCCCGACACCGGCCACCGACGCGCCCCACTGGTTGGCGCTGAACCGGATCAGGTCGCCCGAGTCGACCGCGAGCGCCTGCCGGAGCGTGCCGGTGACACCGCGTGCCGCGAGGGCCGCGGCCGCGACGGTGACGTAGGAGGCGATGGTGAATGCGACCGCCGTGCCGTTCAGCCCGGTGCCCAGCCCGAGCGCGATTGCGACGGCGCCGACGCGCAGGATGCCGTCGGTGATCTGGTCGACGACGACGTATGCCTTCATCCGGCCGGTGCCGCGGGTGGCGCCGATCAGCACCATCTGCAGCACGACGGCGGGAAGCGACAGGATCATCACCCGCAGCACGAACCGCAGGTCGTGCGCGCCGAACACGGTCGAGAGCTGCGGCGCGAGCCCGAACACCAGGGCGGTGATCGCGACCGACGCGCCTCCGGCGAGCAGGGCCGAGAGCGCGACGGCGGCCCTGGCGTGCTCGTGCTCCCCGCGCGCGCGGTGCACGGCCACATAGCGGACCGCCGTCACGTCGAGTCCCAGCACGGCGAGCACGGAGAGCAAGCGGACGGCGGCGAACCCCTCGAAGAAGACGCCTGCGGCCCGCTGGTCGAGCCACCTGCCGATCATCAGCACCAGCGCGAACTGCAGCGCGTTTGCGGCCGCGAGACCGAGAAAGTTGACGGCGGATCGCTGGACGAGCGCGGTGGTCTCCGGCTTGGCTGCGTCCGCGCTCACGGTGCCTTCAGTCTACGTGCGGCCCTCCCGCGGCGCGATCTGAAGATCGACCCCAGGGTGTCGATGACCGGTTCGGGTCATGGGGGGATTCCACCGGTGCCGGCGGCCACCGGTCTCCCCCTGCAATCACACACCAGGGGAGTCCAATGCATCGCTTCATTGCCGCCGCCGCGGTCGCGTGCGCGCTGCTCGCGGCCGCGCCCGCCGCCTTCGCGAGCAGCTTCACCGCCACGTCCGCCGGCTTCGCAGACACCACCGCCGGCATCCATCTCTGGGCGCCGATGCACGAGCCCGGCGGCAGGTTCGCCACCCAGGCCGAGGCCGTGGCGGTGGCCCGCCGGTACGACCTGCTCACCATCAGGATCGGCCAGCTCGGCGGCTACACCGCCACCATGCGGTCGGCCAACCCGGCGCTTCGCATCTACGTCTACATCAACGGGACGTACCTCTACAAGGCGAGCCAGCAGCAGGTGTCGCCGTCGATGCTGGCGCACACGGCGTCCGGCAGCCTGATCCGGTCACTGGGCTGGGGCAACTACCTGGGGACGCCGTCGAATCCCGGATGGATCGCCTACAAGCAGGGGGAGTGCCGGTTCGCGATCGCGGCCACCGGCGCCGACGGCTGCTACCTCGACATGCTGGGCAGCGCGCCCACCACGCCGGGATACAACACCGGGCTGCCGGTCAACCCCGCCACCGGGAGGGCGTGGACGAAGGCCGAATGGCTGCGGGCGACTGCGTCGCTGGCCGAGAAGGTGTCCGACGCGACCGGCCGGCCGGTGCTGGGAAACGGGTTTGGCAACGGGCCCCGGTACTTCGACCGCACGGCGCCGTCGAAGGTGCTGCTGGCCGGTGCGGTCGGGTCGATCGCGGAGGCGTGGCTGAAGGCGCCGGCGGCACCGGTCACGTCGTACGAGGCCGAGGCGCAGTGGAAGCAGGACGTCGACCTGCTCGCGGACGCGAATGCTGCGGGCGGCGTTGCGCTGGCGATGACCAAGGCCTGGGGCCCGGGCACGGCGGCGCAGAAGGCCGCCTACCGGCTGTACGCCCTGGCGACCTTCCTGCTCGGCAACACGACGCACTCCTACTTCTACTTCACCGCCGACCGCACGGACGCAGCGACGCTCGACTCGCCGCTCTACCACCTGCCGCTGGGTGCGCCGACGGGCTCCTACACGCGGACCGGCGGCGTCTACCAGCGTGCGTTCGCAAACGGGCGGGTGCTCGTCAACCCGACGACCGTCACCGTGCGCGTCTCGCTGGGGCGGACGTACCGCACCCCGGCCGGCGCGGCGGTCACCTCCGTCACGCTGGCGCCGCACGCGGCGCAGATCCTCACGCCGGCGTAGGGGAAGGGCCAGCGCTCGCCGCCGGCCCGGCCGGCGGCGAGCGCTGGTCGAGGACCGCGTCCAGCCGGGCGGTGAGGTCGTCGCACAGCAGTCGGATCTCCGGATCGATCTGGAGCGGGCGGCGCTCAGGCGCGTCACGCCGCTCGATGTGCGCGGACAGCGACGGGTCGAACGGGAACTCGAGGAAGGCGCAGAGCTCACGCATGTGCATCTCGGGATCGGCCAGCAGGCGGTCATAGGATGCGAGCGCCACGTCCTCCCGGCCGTCGAGGTGCTGCTCGAAGTAGAGCGAGTTGCGGACGTACCAGAACAGGGCGGCCGCCGACTCGGGCGTCATCGCCGAGTAGTCGAAGCGCTCGATCAGCGCCAGGTTCTCGGGTGAGAGGCCCTGCGCCTGCCAGCGGTCGCGCCCGCGCCCGGCGGCGATCTCGGACAGCACGTTCAGGTTGTTGCTCCCGAACTTGGCGAGCGCGGAGCGGACGCGGCCGTCCACCGAGCGGTACGCCCAGATCGCCCGCCCGTGGCTCGGCGTCCCGAGGGTGTCGAGGATCTCGCCGACCCGGTGGGAGTCGCACAGCGGCTTGAACAGCACGTACCGATGGCCCGAGCGCATCACCAGCTCGCGAATGACCGGATCGGGGCGCAGCTGGAAGCGCTCGAACGCCGCGCCGTCGTTCTCGTTTCGCACCTCGAACTCCGGCGATCGCTCGAGCCCCCGAGCAAGCATGTTGGTGCCCGACCGCTGCACGCCGACGAGGTAGACCGGGACGGCGTTCGGCGCCACGTCGTGCGCCGCGCGCCACCGGCGCTTCCGCAGCGCCAGCGGGATGCGCTCCAGCGGGTTCAGCTGGTCCTCCTCGATCAGCCGCCGGAATCCGTGGCGGCGGCCCCACTCCCAGTGGCGCCGGAGCCGCATGGCGATCCAGCGCGCACGCGACTCGTGTCCGCTCTCGGTCTGCACGCGGTAAGTGTTGCAGACGGTCCGGCCGCCCGGACGTTGAAGCACGCTGTAAATAAACAGTAAGACTGGCACGCGCGATATCACGCAACGCAGGGCCACCGCCGATACAGCCCCTGGGTCACGGGTGGACGTGCCGCACGGCACGGCTCCCCGTACAGCAGCACACGACATGGGGGGGAAACGTGAAACGGCTATTGGCGGTGGCCGCTGCGTCGGTCGCGACCATGGTGGCGGTGGCGACGGCGCACGGTACGGGCTCCGTCCAGACTGCGGCGAGCGCCGGCTTTGCCAGCAGTGCGGACGGCATCCATCTGTGGGCGCCGATGCACACGGCGCCGCAGACGTTCCAGAGCCAGGCGGCGGCGGTCGACGCCGCGCAGCGGTTCGATCTGATCACGTTCAATCCCCGCCAGCTCGGCGGGTACGCGCCGGCGATGAAGTCGGCGAATCCGAACCTGAAGCTGTTCGTCTACCTGAACGGCACGTTCCTCTACAAGCGCCTCTACGGCACCGTGCCGAACTCGCTGCTCGCGCACGGCTCCAACGGGCAGGTGCTGCAGTCGCATGGCTACGGCAACTACCTGGCCGACGTGGGCAGCGCGGACTGGGCGGCGTACGTGGAGCAGAGCTGCGCGAAGCTCCTCGCCAACACCCCCTTCGACGGCTGCTACCTCGACATGCTGGGCACCGGGCCGCTGTGGCCCGGGTACCTGACCGGCCTGCCCGTCAACCCGCGCACCGGCCAGGTCTGGACGCGGCTCGACTGGCTGCAGGCGACCAGCGGGATCGCCGCGAAGGTGGCGGCGTACACCGGCAAGCCGGTGCTTGGCAACGGCATCGGCAACGGCCCGCGCTACTTCGCGCCGGGCGCACCGAGCAAGCTCCTGCTGGACGGCGCCACGGGCGCCAGCGCCGAGACCTGGACGCGCCAGGCCGGCGCGCCGCTGAGCTACCACGAGACCACCAAGGCCTGGCAGCAGGAGGTCGACATGCTGGGCGACGCGGGCGCGAGCGGTGGTCTGGCGCTGACGATCACCAAGGCGTGGTCGTCCGGCACCGCGGCCGAGAAGCAGTCGGCCCGGCTGTACGCGCTGGCCAGCTTCCTGCTCGGCAACGACGGTGACTCGTACTTCTACTTCACCGCCAACAAGACCGACCCGGCGACGCTCGACGATCCGCTGTACCACCTGCAGATCGGCTCCCCGGTCGGCGGCTACGTGGTGCAGAACGGCGCATACGTCCGCACCTTCACGAACGGGAAGGTCGTGGTCAACCCGACGTCCTCGGTGGTGTCGGTCGACCTGGGCGGGTCGTACCGGCGGCCGGACGGCTCGTTCGCGCTCGGCGCCACCCTGGGCCCCTACGCGGCCCAGATCTTCACGACCGCCTGATCACCGGTCGCGGCCCCCAGCCGCGGTGCCGGCGAGGTCTTCTCGCCGGCACCGCGGACTGGTACCCTCGAGGAGGGCATGCTTCGACGACTCCCTCCCCTGCTCGCAGCGGCGATGCTGCTGCTGCTTCCTACGGCTGCAGCGCGCGCCGGGGCGCTCAGCTTTGCCCCCACGGGCCTCGAGGGAGGCGGCTTCCAGAACGTCGTGGCGGTCGACCCCGCCAACACCAGCATCCTGCTCTCGGGCGGCGACGTCTCCGGCATCGAGCGGTCGACGGACGGGGGCCTCACCTGGCGCGCCGTCAACGCCGGCCTGGTCGGACGCGCGCAGCTGGAGGTGGCCGCGTTCCTGTTCTCGCCGATCGATGCGGCAACGGTCTACGCGGCCGTCGGCGACGCGGGCACCGGTGGCGGCCTGCTCCAGTCCGATGACGCGGGGGCGACGTGGCGTGTTCGCTCGACCGCGCCGCAGTTCGCCGGCGGAAACGCGAAGACGGCAGGGCTGCCCGCGGAGCACCCACGCTCGACCGGCGGCCTGCTCGCGCAGGACCCGGTCACCGGGTCGATCTACGCCGCGACGTTCGACCAGGGCGTCATGCGCTCAGACAACGGCGGGGACACCTGGACGCCGCTCGGCCTCGCCGGTGTGCATCTGCGGACGCTTGCGCTGGATCCGGCAAACCGCAGCGTGCTCTACGCGGGCAGCTACGGCTCGGGGCTGTACCAGACCACCGACGCCGCGAACCAGGGCGGGTTCACCCAGCTCGCGAACGCGCCAACGACGGTCGAGGAGCTCGCCATCGCGGGCGGCACGGTCTACGCCGCAGCCGGCACCGCGGGGGTGTTCGCCTCCGGCGACGCCGGGGCGACCTGGAACGCGCTCGGCGTCGGGCAGCTGACGGCGGGATCGATGTGGACCTCGATCGCGGCGTGGCGGGGGTGCGACGGCGCCACCGTCCTGTACGCCGGCGCCGACCGCTCGACGCCGAACGCGATCGTGCGGTCCGGGGACGGCGGCGCGACGTGGGCGTCCGTCACGTCAAATCCCGGTCACGTGCACGGCACGGTGGGAGGCCCCTCCGGGGCGACCTGGTGGCTCTCGAACCGGCCGGCGCTGATGCTCGGTGGCGCAAGCTCGACGCCGGCCCAGATCACGCTGGTGCCGGGCGCAGACGGCTGCGCGCAGCCCGACGTGCTGGTCGCGGGCCGGTCCGGGATCTGGCGGTCGGGCAACGCCGGCGGGGACTGGTATCCGATGGTGGGCCGGATGGGGGTGACCGTGGTGCAGACCCTGGCGCTCGACCCGTCGGCGCCGTCGGCGGTGCACGTCGCCTCGACCGACTGGACGTTTCTCACCTCCGTTAACGGTCTGGGCAACGTGACGTCGCCGACCATCAAGAAGGCCGGCTCCACCGCATTCGATGTCGCGGTCGACAGCTCGTCGGCGCCGTCGCGGGTCTACGTCTCGACCGGCAATCGCGACAACAACACGCAGGGCAGGATCTACTCGTCCGCGACGCCGTCGGTGGGCAGCTCCTGGACGGATGAGCTGCTGCCCTCGAGCGGAAAGCGCCCCCTCGCGATCGCCGTGGGCAAGACGACGACGGGGGCACGCGTGCTGCTCGCGGCTGTCGACGGCGCGGGGATCTACCGGAAGGTCGGCACCACGTGGTCGAAGATCGCGACTCCGGCGATGACCCTGAAGACCGGCGCGAAGCCGATCCAGATGGTGTGGCCCCGCGGCACGCAGCTGGTGTACCTGTACGACCACCGAAGCGGCGTCTGGCGCTCGAACAACGGCGGGTCGACGTGGGTGAAGCTGTGGGCGAAGCCGTCCACCGGGGACCTGAAGGGGTTCATCGCGACCGACTCGACCGGGACGACGCTGTGGGTGTCGACCGCCGGCTCCCTGTATCGGATCGCGAACGCGGCGGCGGGCACCGTCGCGGCGGGCACGCTCACCCCGGTCGCCGTGCTGACGTCCATGCTGCCCGGCCCGGTCGCCGTTTCCTCGACCGGCACCGTCTACCTGGCCGTGCAGCCCTCGCCCGGGGTGCCCGCACGGCTGCTCGCCTCGGGTGACGCAGGAGCCAGCTGGATGGACGTCGCCGACGACGCGTACCGCGCGACGGCGCTCCTGCCCTACCGGCTCGTGCCGGACGCGGCGGGTGGCATCTGGGTGTGCCTCGCGGGGAACGGCGTGCTGCGCGGCGTGCCCTCGCCGTGACCTGATCGCGCTCCGGTAGGCTGCGCCCGCGATGCCGGAGCACACGACCAGCGAGCGGCTCGAGGCGCTCGAGCGACTGCGCCGGGAGGCGGCTCACTCGGGCTCGCCGCACGCCGTCGAGCGGCACCGCGAGCGGGGCAAGCTGCTTGCGCGCGAGCGCGTCGAGGCGCTGCTCGACTCCGGCTCGTTCGTCGAGCTGGACGCGTTCGTTCAGCACCGCAGCCCGAACTTCAACATGATGGAGACGCGGCCCTACGGCGACGGGGTGGTGACCGGCCACGGCACGATCGAAGGCCGGCGCGTGTTCGTCTTCTCCCAGGACTTCACGGTGTTCGGCGGCAGCCTCGGAGAGGCGTTCGCCGAAAAGATCGTGAAGGTGATGGACATGGCGGTGCGCTACCGCTGTCCGCTGATCGGCATCAACGACTCCGGCGGCGCGCGCATCCAGGAGGGCGTCGTGTCCCTGGCCGGCTACGCCGACATCTTCTACCGCAACGTGCAGGCGTCGGGCGTGATCCCGCAGATCTCACTGGTCATGGGGCCCTCCGCCGGCGGAGCCGTGTACTCGCCGGCGATGACCGACTTCGTCATGATGGTCGAGGAGACCTCGCACATGTTCATCACCGGCCCCGAGGTGGTGAAGACGGTGACGGGCGAGGAGGTGAGCTTCGAGGAGCTGGGCGGTGCGCGGACGCACGCCTCGCGAAGCGGCGTTGCGCACTTCACCGCGCCCGACGAGCGAGCGCTGCTGGAGGACTGCCGCTACCTGCTCTCGTTCCTGCCCAGCTGGAATGGCGAGCAGCCGCCGTGGGAGCCGCCGAGCGACCCCGCCGGCCGCGAGGACGCCGAGCTCGACCGGCTGATCCCGGACGAGTCGACCAAGCCGTACGACATGCACGAGGTGGTCCGCCGGGTGATCGACGACGGCGAGTTCCTCGAGGTGCATGCCGCCTGGGCGGACAACATCATCTGCGGGTTCGCGCGGCTGGGCGGTTATCCGGTCGGGGTGGTCGCGAACCAGCCGCGATCGCTGGCGGGCGTGCTGGACATCGACAGCTCGACCAAGGCGGGACGCTTCGTCCGGACATGCGACGCGTTCAACGTGCCCGTGGTGACGTTCGTGGACGTGCCGGGCTTTCTGCCGGGCACCGCGCAGGAGTGGGGCGGCATCATCCGGCATGGCGCGAAGCTGCTCTACGCGTACTGCGAGGCGACCGTGCCCAAGCTGACCGTGATCACGCGCAAGGCCTACGGTGGCGCGTACGACGTGATGGGGTCGAAGCACGTGGGGGCTGACTTCAACTTCGCGTGGCCGACCGCCGAGGTGGCGGTGATGGGCTCGGACGGCGCGGTCAACATCGTGTTCCGCAAGGAGCTGCAGACCGCGGACGACCCCGAGGCCCGGCGCGCCGAGCTGGTGGAGGAGTACCGCGAACGCTTCGCGAATCCGTTCACGGCCGCTGAGCGGGGATACGTGGACGACGTGATCGCGCCGCGGCGTACGCGGCCCGCGCTGATCGCGGCGCTCGAGGCCTGCCGCACCAAGCATCAGGATGGGCCGGCCCGCAAGCACGGGAACATCCCGCTGTGATCCGGACGCGCCCGGCGGCGAGCCCCGCGGAGCACGCTGCGATTGAGCGGGCGCTGGCGGCGCTCGGGCTCGTAGAATCCGCCGATGTTCGAGAAGGTGCTGGTCGCCAACCGCGGCGAGATCGCGATCCGGATCTTCCGGACGCTGCGCGAGATGGGCATTGCGTCGGTCGCGGTGTACTCGGAGGCCGACCGTGAGGCCCCGTTCGTCGAGTACGCCGACGAGGCGTACCTGATCGGGCCCGGCCCGGCCGCTCAGAGCTACCTGCTATCCGAGACGATCGTCCGCACCGCGCAGCGCAGCGGGGCGCAGGCCGTGCACCCGGGCTTCGGGTTCCTGGCCGAGAACGCTCCGTTCGCGCGGGCGTGTGCGGCGGCCGGCCTGGTGTTCGTCGGGCCGCCGCCGGACGCGATCGAGGCGATGGGCTCGAAGATCAGCGCCCGGGAGCTGATGCAGGCGGCGGGCGTGCCGGTGATCCCCGGCACGAACGAGCCGGTCGAGACGGTCGAGCGGGCGCTCGAGATCGCGGAGCAGATCGGCTTCCCGGTCGCGGTCAAGGCGGCTGCGGGCGGCGGCGGCAAGGGCATCGAGGTGGCGGCGGACGCCGAGGGGCTCGCGCGCAGCTACGAGTCGGCACGGCGGCAGGGGCGCGCGTACTTCGCCGACGACACGGTGTTCCTCGAGCGGTACCTCGACCACCCGCGCCACGTCGAGGTGCAGGTGCTCGCCGACGCACACGGGTCGATCATCCATCTCGGCGAGCGCGACTGCTCGATTCAGCGACGGCACCAGAAGATCGTCGAGGAGACACCGTCACCCGCCGTGACGGCGGAGCTGCGGGAGCGGATCGGCCAGATCGGAATTGACGCCGCGCGTGCGGTCGGGTACGTCAACGCCGGCACGGTCGAGGGGCTGCTGGCCGCGGACGGGACGTACTACTTCCTCGAGATGAACACCCGGCTGCAGGTCGAGCACACGATCACCGAGATGGTCACCGGGCTCGACCTCGTGCGCGAGCAGCTGCGCATCGCGGCGGGCGAGCCGCTCTCGATGGCGCAGGAACAGGTGGAGATGCGCGGCCACTCGATCCAGTGCCGCATCAACGCCGAGGATCCGGCGCGGGAGTTCGTGCCGACCCCGGGCCGCGTGACGCGGTACCGCGAGCCGTCTGGGCCGGGGGTGCGCGTCGACTCCGGCGTGGTGGAGGGGGCGGTCATCTCGGAGCTGTACGACCCGATGATCGCGAAGCTGATCGTCTGGGACGCCGACCGCGACGCGGCACGGCGCCGCATGCTGCGGGCGCTGTCGGAGTTCGAGGTGGGCGGCGTGCACTCGCTGATCCCGCTGCACCGGGCGATCCTCGAGCACCCGGACTTCTCGGCCGGCAGCACGATGCACGACTTCGTCGAGGGTGGCGGGTACGCCGAGACCCTCCGCGAGACGGCATCGCCCAACGGCGAGGTGGCGCCGGAGCCACCGCTGCAGGAGGCGCGCACGGTGGTGACCGAGGTCGACGGCAAGCGGTTCGAGGTGACCGTGCTGGCTCCCGAGGACGGCGGGCGAACGCGGCTGCGGGAGCGGCGCGCCCAGCTGGCGGAGCGGTCGGCGCGCGGCGGCGGCGCGGCCGACGTGATCCGCAGCCCGATGCAGGGGACGGTGCTGAAGGTGGCGGTAGAGGCCGGTGCCGAGGTGGAGGCCGGCCAGGTGCTGATCGTGGTGGAGGCGATGAAGATGGAGAACGAGATCGTCGCCCACCACGCCGGGACGGTCGACGAGGTCACCGTCGGCGAGGGCGACCAGGTGTCGAACGGCCAGGAGCTGGTCCGCCTGGCCTGAGGCCATGCGGGTCGTCGCCGGGGCCGCGGCCGCCCCGGCAGGGGTCAAACTGCAGCCACGGGGTCTTGACCGGTTCGCGCGCGACTCGTCACCATCGCCGGCCTGGTTGGGCGGCCCCCATTCCTTGGAGTCAAACCCCGGCCCCGAGGGGTGATGCGAACCGGCACGCCGTCGCGACGAGGCGGCACACCCCCGTGACGAGGTGGGACGCCTCTACGGCGTCGTCAGGAACCGTGGCAGCGCTTGAACTTCTTGCCTGACCCGCACGGGCAGGGCTCGTTCCGCCCGACCTTCGCGCCGCCGAACGCCGCCTCGAGCGACGGCATGTCCGCCGGCATCGCCCCCACCTCTCCCAGGTCGCGCGCCGAGCGAGTGCGCTCCAGCTCGCGCAGGTCGTCGTTGTCCAGCGTGAGCACCAGCTCCACCGGCTCGGGCTCGGCGTCCAGGAGGCCCAGCTGGTCGAGGATGTCCTGCGCCCGCTCCGTCGTCAGGCCCTCTCCGTCCGCGGGCAGGTCGATCCGAGACGGGCAGACGAGCGCGAAGCGGTCCCAGCGCTCGCGGTCGGCGTCCGACGGCCCGCGCTCGAGCCGCTTGCGCAGTTCGCGCCGGGCCGCTGACCCACCGCTTCGCGCCTCCAGCGCGTCCAGCAGCTCGTTCGGCAGCCAGGCCGCCCAGCCCGAATCGATCAGGTTGCTCATGCCGTCAGTCTAGGCGCCGCCGGCTCGCCGGCGAGCGCGCTCATCCGTGCCGCCCACACCTCCAGCGACAGCTCGACGCGCGTCTGTGGAAGGTCGAAGTCGAGCGCGTGCGCCGTGGACAGGGCCGCCAGCCTGTCGTACAGCCGCTGCCGCGAGATTCCGAGCCGCTTGGCGGCCGACGCCTTCGACCAGCCCGTCGCGACCAGAGCCTCGACCAGCTCGAGCGCGGCGCTGTCGAACCGGGTCTCGATCCGCGCCCCGCCCAGCACGTCGCGCGCAAGCGGGTCGAGGGCGCCCAGCTCTCCGCCGAACCGCACGGGCGGGCCGGCCGCCGCCGCGACCAGGCAGGCCCGCCGCGCCGACGCCAGCGACTCCGTCAGCTGCCACGGTTCCGACCCGCGCTCGGCCAGGCCAACCGCCGTGACGCCGCCGCGCCGAATCAGATCGCGCGCGAGGCGCCCCGGATCGTCGCCGGCCGGCAGCGCCGCGAGGGCGAGCGATCCGTCGACGAGCGCCTCCACGCCGATGCGCTCGAGCCGGTCGAGGGGCCCGCGCGCCGCAATCGCCCACACCCGCCCTCGCGAGAGATCCACGCCCACCGACCGTGCGCGCCGGAGCACCTCGTCGCGGCTGCCCGCACGGCCCTCGGCGAGCCGCTGGAGCAGCCGCGCCCGCTCGGCCGACGGGATGTCCTCGGCCGGCGGCTGCGACGCCAGCGCCACCGAGAGCAGGAACGCGGCCTCGTCGACCGCGAGCTGGTCGAGCTCGTCGCCGCGGCGGGGCAGCACGTGGAGGTGCGCGCCGGGCGGCACGGGCCGCGAGTGAAGCGCGGTGGGCAGGCGCTGCCGCCGGCGGTCGAGGGCCTCGAGGAACTCCACGTCGAGCCCCGCATCCGGGGAGGCGGCGATCGGCCGGCGGTCGGTGCGCTCGAGCAGCACCTGCGCCCCGAGCACCTCGCCGAGTGCTGCCACCAGCCCGGCCGGACCGAGCCCCTGCCGCGCGGCCTCCCGCAGCTGCGCCTGGAGCGACACGGCTCGCCGGAGGTTCGCAAGCTCTCCGCTGACGAGCCGCTCGTGCACGACGCGGGTGATGTCCACGAAGCGCACGCGGCGCCCGAAGACGAGCAGCGGCAGGTCGTGCGTCCGGCACGCGGCCGTCAGCACATCGGGGCGGGCGTGGCTCGGCTCCAGGCCGATGCCGGCCGCGCCGGCGGCGGCGCAGGCCTCGACCAGCGCATCGATCTCGGCGGGTGCCATCGAGGCGAGGGCGATCCCCGTGGTCAGCAGGAACTCGCCGCCTCGCAGCACCCCCGTGACCGCCGGGGTCTCGAAGACGTGGACCCACTCCACGCGGTTGCCGAGCCGGTGGCCCGCCGCTGCGACGCTGACGTCGGCGTCGCGGAGCTCGTCAAGCGCGAGCACATCCGAAACGGTGAGGACACTATGTCCGGAATCGGGGGGCACAGCAGACACAGTGTACGCTGGCCGTCCGGTCGGCCCGGTGACAGCATGCGGGAACACCAGCCCGCAGGAGGCACCCGTGTCCCAGGCCGCGATCGACACCCGGCTGCTCGGCAACTACATCGACGGCGACTGGCGCCCGGCCCTGGCCGACGACCGGCTCGACGTCACCAACCCCGCCACGGGCGAGCTGCTCGCCCGCGTCCCTCTCTCCGCCTCCGCCGACGTCGACGTCGCGGTCGCCGCCGCCCGCGCCGCGCTGCCGGCCTGGCGCAGCCGCTCGACCATCGAGCGGGCGCGCTGGCTGTTCGGGTTCCGGCAGGTGCTCGAGGCACACCAGGACGAGGTCGCCCGGTCGGTCACCCGTGAGATGGGCAAGACGTTTCCCGATGCGAGGGCCGAGGTCGGCCGCGCGATCGAGATGGTCGAGGCGGCGACCGCGGTCCCGCAGACGATGCAGGGCCGTGTGCTCGAGAACGTCGCCACCGCGGTGGACTGCGAGACCTTCCGCCAGCCCGTCGGCGTCTGCGCCGCCATCGCGCCCTTCAACTTCCCGGCCATGGTCCCCTTCTGGTTCCTGCCCTTCGCCATCGCCTGCGGCAACACGTTCATCCTCAAGCCCTCCGAGCAGGTGCCGCTCACGCAGGAGCTCGTCTTCAACCTGATCCACGAGCACGGCGGCCTTCCTGACGGCGTCGTCAATCTGGTCAACGGGTCGGTCGACGTTGTCAACGGCATCCTCGACCATCCCGGGATCGACGCGGTCTCGTTCGTCGGCTCCGCGAAGGTCGCCGCCTACGTCTACCAGCGCGCCGCGGCGAACGGCAAGCGCGTGCAGGCGCTGGGCGGCGCGAAGAACTTCATGGTCGTCATGCCGGATGCCGTCATCGACAAGACGGTGTCCAACATCATCGGAAGCGCCTTCGGGGCGGCGGGCCAGCGCTGCATGGCGGGGTCGGTCGTGATCGCCGTCGGCGACGCAAAGGCGCCGCTGATGGACGAGCTGGTCGCGCGCACCGAACAGCTCGCGGTCGGCGACGGCCTGGACGACGGCACGGACGTCGGCCCGGTGGTGTCATGCGCGTCGCGCGACCGCATCCTGGAGTGGATCGAGCGTGGGGTCGACGCCGGCGCGACGCTCGCGGTGGACGGGCGCCGCCCGGCATCGCATCCCGACGGCGCGTTCGTCGGTCCGACGATCCTGGACGGCGTGACGCCCGACATGGACGTCGCACAGGAGGAGATCTTCGGTCCGGTGCTCTCGGTCATCCACGCCGGATCGCTGGACGAGGCGATCGACATCGTGAACGCAAGCCGCTACGGGAACGGCACGTCGATCTTCACCGAGTCGGGTGCGGCCGTCCGCCGGTACCGCCACGACGTCGAGGTGGGCATGATCGGGGTGAACGTCGGCGTCGCAGCTCCCGTGGCGTTTTTCCCCTTCTCGGGCTGGAAGGGCAGCTTCTTCGGCGACCTGCACGCCCACGGGGCCGATGCGATCGACTTCTACACCCGCAAGAAGACCGTCACGTCGCGGTTCTTCTCGGGCGGTGAGACCGGCCGCTTCTTCACGGAGCAGGGGGACCGGTCGTAGCCGCGCCCTCCTCAGTCGCTGTTTCGGTAGCTCTCCTTGAGCACGGAGAGGTACCCGAACGACTCGCTCGCCTGGATGCCCGGCACACCCGCCAGCTGGTCGTTCATGAACTGGAGCAGGTGCGCGCCGCTGCGGCAGGTGACCTCGGCAAGGTAGTCGTAGCGCCCGGTGCAGGCGATCAGGTAGGTGACCTCGTCGAGGTCGGCGAGCGCTTCGGCGGCGTCCTTGGCGTGCGCCGCCTCGACGCTCAGGCCGAGCATGCAGATCACCTCGTAGCCGAGCTTCAGCGGGTTGGTCACCGCCGTGATCTGCATGACGCCGTCCGCCGTCAGCCGGGAGACGCGCTGCCGGACGGTCGCCTCGGACACGTGCAGCTCCTGGGCGATCCTGACGAACGGCCGCCGTCCGTCCTGGACGAGCGCGTCCACGATGCGGCGGTCGAGGTCGTCGGTCATGACGCGCACTACGATATTCGTAGAGTGGAGCCGAGTCAATACGAATACCGTACACTGGAGCACCGATGAGCTCGACCGTCTCGCCCCACCTGCGCGCCGATCTCGACGGCGTCTTCCGCCCGAAGTCCGTGGCGATCTACGGCATCTCGGAGCGCACCTCGCAGCGGATCGCCGAGAACATGACGGTGCCGGGAGTGCCCTTCTACGGGATCAACCCCACGAAGGCCGAGGCCTGCGGAGTGCGCTGCTACCCGAGCATCGGCGAGTGCCCGGAGGTGCCGGAGATGGTCGTCATGGGCGTGGGGCACGGCCGGATCGAGGCCGCCCTCGACGACGTGCTCTCGGTCGACGGCGTCAGGGCGATCATCACCCCCGGGCTCGGAAACGAGGCCGGCGAGGAGGGGCCGGAGGTCAGCCGCCGCGTGAGCGAGCGCGTGCGCGCGGCCGGGATCCCCATGATCGGGCCGAACTGCATGGGCGTCGCCACGCCGGGCCATCCCTCGCCGTGGATCGGCAGCCTGCACCCCACGTTCGTGCCCGGGCCGGTCGCGACGGTGGCGCACTCGGGCTCGATCGGCGAGATCCTCGTCTCGCTCGGCCCACGGATCGGCTTCCGAACCGTCGTCTCGGCGGGCAACGAGGGAGCGAAGCGCTCGGACGGCGACGGGTACGTGGTCGTCACGGACATTGCCGACATGGTGGCCTACTTCGCCGACGACGAGGACACGCGCGTGGTCGGCCTCTTCGTCGAGACGGTGAGACGGCCGGAGGCGTTCGAGGCCGCTCTCGCGAAGCTGGCCGAGGCGGGCAAGGTCGCCATCGTGCTCAAGGTCGGGACGTCCGCAATGGGCCGCCAGGCGGCGCTGACGCATACGGGCGCGCTCGTCGGCGACGACCGCAGCTTCTCCGCGATGCTCCGGTACTACAACGCGATCCGCGTCGACGACTTCGGAACCTGGCTCGAGCACCTCGAGGTGTTCTCCAGGCGGACGCCGCCGCGTGGACGCCGGATCGGCGCGGTCACCAACTCCGGCGGCGAAGGCGAGTACTTCGCCGACAAGGCGGAGCATGCGGGCATCCCGCTGCAGCCGTTCTCGGAGGCCCTGCGGGCCCGCATCCTCGAGGAGTTCCCGAACTTCCGCGGCGTCGAGCACGTCGGCAATCCGGTCGACTGCTGGGCGATCGACGACGACCGCGTCGTGTTCCCGCGCATCTTCGAGCTGCTCGCGGAGTCGGGTGAGTTCGACGTGCTCGTCTCGGACATCGACCACAGCCAGTGGCTGCACGGCGGCGAGCGCGAGCTGGCGGCGAACATCGCCAACGACCTGCGAGCGGCGTGCGCCGGCGGCGAGATCTTCCCCTGCGTGATCACCGTGACGACCGCCGACCCGCCGATCGAGGACATCCGCTGGGCGCGCGAGCACG
>DASWRM010000062.1 GCA_036403155.1 Gaiellales bacterium
CTGGCGATCAACGAAGAGGGGGAGCCGTTCCCGGTGCCTCCCCAGGTGTGGGGGTGGAAGGTACGCCGCGCCTCGGAGCGCCGTGGGCGCCCGGCGCTGATCCACGATGGCGGTAAGCCCCTGATCGTACGAGTGCACGCGTCGCACGCGGATCTGCTCGCCGCGGCTGGCCCCGGGAAGTATCGGCTCGAAGCAGTCGACGAGAACCGCCGAAAGGTCGACGGCGTTCCCCAAGCGTGGACGGGGCCCTTGAGCGACGACGAGGACGACGAGCCCAGTGGGGATGACGAGAGCGACCGCCTGCTCGGCGGTTCCGCCGACCGGCGAGTTCGCTACGAGGACGTGATTTGCCAGCTCCTGGCCCAGAACGCCCGCATGGTCGAAACGACGCTCGGCCAGATGGGCACCGTCATGGCCGGGGTGGCCGAGTTGCTTCATGCCGCCCACCAGACGGGCATCACGAGCCGTCTCCCACCACCCGCGCCGGCCCCGGTTCCGGTGCCATCGGTCTACTCGGCGGACGACAGTGACGACGGTGACGACGAGGACGATGCCGACGTCATCGAAGCCGCTCCCGAGTCGATGCTGCCCGAGGCGTTGCGCCTCGTCATTGAGAAAGCGGTCGACAAGCTCGTGCCGCTGATCTTCGAGAAGGTCACCAGCGGCGGGGGCCTCGGGGGACTGCCCCTCGCCGCCTTCCTGGATTGGCGTAAGGCCGTTCCCAACGCGACCGCCGCGCCGAGCCCACCCGCGGCACAGAGCACGTACGCCGTGCCGCCTCCGCAGACGGCGCCGGCCGCGGCAGCCCCGCCGGCCGCGCCGAGCGCGCCCGCGAGCGCCTACGCGTCGCAGGTCGTCATCACGCCCGCGCCGCCGCCAGCGCCGGCCGGTGTCGCTCCGAGTCCCGCATCCCCGCTCGGAGCGGCGCCGGCCGGGACGGCGCCAACGCCCGCGCCCAGCTTGCCTGTCAGCCAAGAGGATGCCGCGGCCCTGCTCAATGCGCACATCCTGCAGATTTGGCAGGGACTCTCCACGCCGGAGCGTACCCGCGTCAGCCAGCTGATCGCCGGCCTCGGCGATGAACAGCGCACGGCGTGGCTCGCCGAGCTGGCCCGGCTGACGGTGCCCGAGGCGATCGCGCGGGTTCGCGCCGTCATGCGGACCCAGTCGCCGCCCACGCCGACCAACCCCCCGCTTCAGACCGCAACGCCCAAGGGAGACCCGTCATGATTGGATTGCCGTTCAACGATCACCAGTGCCTCGGCGCCATCACGCAGATCCTCGCGACCATGGTCGACGACAACGATCCGGTGCTGCTCGAGCTCGCCGCCCAGTACCCCACGACCCGGCAACTCACCGACTACATCCGCTCGTTACCGCAGCGCGACGACCTCGGCGATCCGTCGGATGGCCCCCGGGTGCACGCGTGCACGCCCCCGCAACGTGTGCGGATCGGCGCGCCCGATCCGAACTGCGTCGAGCGCGCAGCGCTGTTCCTTGCCGTCGAGGAGATCAACCGCCCGCAACACACCCGCCAGCTGGCCACCGTCGATACGCCGATTGGGATGCACACGTTCCCGCTCGTGGACGGCAAGCCCATCGTGCTCGATCCGCGGGTCACGAGCGAATGCCTCGAGTGCGGCCTGGCGATCAGCACGCCCGGTCCGGTCGCCGTCGAACCGCGGAACGCAGTCGCCTGGCTGATCGACATGGCCGCACAGGATGCCGGCCAGCTTCGCAATGGGCCGTCGACGCTCTACCTCGGCAAGAACGGAATCCGCCGCTTGCTCGAAGATGGGGCGGTGCCGGCGCCCCGGGAGATCGATGCCATGGGGTTTCTGTTCGCGATTGCGGAGCGCGCCGCCCATCGCTACGGCACACGCGCGGTCGGCATCGTGCGCACCGCCGCCCGCGCCTTGGCGGACGTGCTCGACGCCGTGCTCGCACGCCGCAATGCGCACATCGATATCGGCGGGCTGAGGTTCGACACACCGCAATGGCTCGACGATACCGCCGATGCGCTCGGAAACGTCGGCCTTGGCGTCGGCTCGGCCTTGCTACGGAGCAAGCTCGACGTGCTCGATCTGCCCGGCCTGATCGGACTGCCCGGTGGGACGTCCGCCGTGCTCGGACTCCTGGAATCCGAGCTACAGCACAAGGGCCGCACGCTCGGCGACCTCGCTCACCCACCCCAGCTCGCCACGTTCGCCAAGTTCGCCACGCCGCGCACGGCCTGACACGCCGCGTACGGAGACACTGCCATGCTGCCCGCATTCGATTCTGCCGCACGAGCCTGCGCATGGTGCGCTGTGCTCATTCCCCACTGACCTGCGCTCGCAGGTCGTAG
>DASWRM010000063.1 GCA_036403155.1 Gaiellales bacterium
CGCTGCTGACCGAGACCGAACAGCGCTGGCGCGGCCCGCTCGCCGACACCGCGCGGCGCCTGACGCTCACCCTCCCCGGCACGCACGTGACGGTACGAGCCGGCGATCGCGTCATCCGCGAGATCCTCGACGTGCTGCTCGACAACGCCACCCGGCACGGCGACGGCGCAGTCAGCATCGTCCTGCGGACCATCGACGAAGACTGGGCGGAGATCGCCGTCACAGACGAGGGCCGCGGGTTCACCGGCGATCCGGAGACCGCATTCGAACGCCGATCCGAAAGCGCGGACGGACACGGCATCGGCCTCGCGCTCGCCCGAGCTCTGGCGCACGCCGAAGGCGGCCGGCTCACCATCACCAATCCCGGGCCGCAACCCCGAATCGCGCTCACGCTGCGCCGCAGCCCGCAGGCAGCCGCATGATGACCGCCGTCACGGGCGTCGCGTCTTGCGCGCCCGCTGCCGGTTCTGCGGCGCCAGCCTGCGCATAGACGGGATTTCCCCCCGGAGCGGGTGTACCACGCGTAGGCTCGCGCGCGATGGAGGCCACGGCGCTCATCCCGACGCATCCGCCGGGCGTGCTGCGCCACCGGCTGAGCGTCGACAAGCTCGACGACGGGCAGCTGGCGCGGTTTCGCGAGGCGATCCGGCTCGCCGGGCAGCGGCTGGACAACCGCGGGTTCTCCTGGTGGGCCGGGGTCCACGGCGTGCCGCAGGGCTATTGCCAGCACCACGTGGAGAACGAGCACGGCGCGCGGTACTTCCTGCCGTGGCATCGCGCCTACCTGTACCAGTTCGAGCTGACGCTGCGCGACCTCGTGCCCGACGTGACGCTGCCGTGGTGGGACTGGACGTTCGATGCGGCGCACCCGCGCTGGATCCCCGACGCCTACGCGCAGAAGAAGCTCGCGGACGGCTCCGCGAACCCGCTGGAGTCACAGCCGATCCCGCGGATGACCCAGCCGCCCGTCCCGGAGCAGCCGCGTCAGACCACGCGCGCCGCCAACGCGCCGGGGGCCGCGTGGCAGCCGACGGCGGAGTACGTCGACAAGACGCTGCTGAACATCAAGAACTACTTCAAGTTCTCGCTGGCCCTGGAGGGCATCCACGACGGCATCCACGGGCACGTCGGCGGCACGATGGCGAACATCGGCTGGGCCGCCTACGACCCGCTGTTCTGGGCGCACCACGTGATGATCGACCGCATCTGGGCGCTGTGGCAGGACCGCAACGGCATCGCCGGGCCCACGCCGGACATGTTCGAGGAGATCCTCGAGCCGTTCAACCTGCGCGTGCCCCAGGTGCTCGAGATCAGCCGCCTCGGCTACACCTACGCCGCCTCGTCCGTGCGGGTGCTGGGGAATCGATGAGCCGCCCGGGGATCGCGAGCTACGGACCGCTGGAGCTGCCGCGCGACCAGGAGCGCGCGCCGCTGTGGGACGCCGAGCTCTTCTTCCACGGCCTGTATCGCAACGGCCCGAGCTACCGGGCGGCCGTGTTCTTCAACCAGCCCGACGCCGACGAGGACACGCCCGAGGACGACGCCCACGGCTACGCGGGCAGCTTCTTCCTGTTCGGCAAGGGCGGCTGCTTCGGCGACGAGGGGCACTGCGACCCGCGCGGGCCGCTGGACCGCTTCGACCACCGCATCTTCCACGGCGACGGCACGTCGCGCACCGTCGACGTCACCGCCGCGGTGCGCCGCGAGCTCGTCGCCGGCAACCGCGAGGTGCTGGTCACCGTCGTGCCCGAGCTCGCCGACAGCGCGGGCGTCCAGGTCGACGGCGACCTCGACAACCCCGTGCAGTTCACGCAGATGGCGCTCGTGACCTACGACGCCTACGCACCGGCCGCGCAGCGCGGAAGCTGACAGATCAGACCGGAGACGACGGCCGCGCCATCCCTTCGGCGAGGTCCCCGTAGCCGGGCGCGATGATCGCCCCCGGCTGGCCGATGATCTCCTCCGCGACGAGCGCCTCGGTCGTCAGCATCAGCGCAGCGACGGACGCCGCGTGCTGCAGGCTCAGCCGCGTCACGCGTACGGGATCGACCACGCCCGAGTCGATCAGGTCGCCGAACGTCCCCGTCAGCGCGTTCAGGCCGTGGCCCTCGGGCATCGCGCGCACTTGGTCGACGACCGCCGAGCCGTCGTAGCCCGCATTCGACGCGATCCAGAACAGCGGATCGCACAGCGCCGCGCGCACGACGGCGATGCCGGCGCCGCGGTCGCCCTCCGTCGACACGCCATCCAGCGCCGACTCGGCCCGCAGCAGGGCGACCCCGCCGCCGGGGACGATCCCTTCGGACATCGCCGCGCGCGCCGCCGCGAGCGAGCCTTCGGTGCGGCGCAGGCGCTCCTTGCCCTCGACGGCGGTCGCGCCGCCCACGCGGATCACGGCCAGCCGCGAGGAGAGGCGCGCGAGCCGCTCGCGCAAGGAGTCGATGTCGTGGTCGTTCGTCGCGCGATCGAGCTCGACGCGGATCTCGTTCAGGCGGCCCGCCACCGCCTCCTCGGAGCCGGCGCCCTCGATGAACGTCGTCGAATCCTCGCGCACGATCACGCGCCGCGCGCGCCCGAGCGACTCGAGCTCGACGTTGTCCAGCGACAGGCCGGCCTCGGGGGTGATCACGCGACCGCCGACGAACGCGGCGAGATCCTCCAGGTAGGCGATGCGACGGTGGCCGAACCCGGGCGCCCGGATCGCCGTCGCCTCCATCGTGCCGTGCCGGTTGTTCTGCACGAGCATCCCCAACGCCGCCCCGTCGACCTTCTCGGCGAGGATGATCAGCGGCTCGGGCCGCCGCATGACCTGGCCGATCGCGCCCATGAGCTCCTGGACGGAGGAGATCGGCCCGGTCGTCATCAGGACGTAGGGGTTCTCGAGCACCGTCTCCATCCGCATGCGATCGCGGATGAGGTAGGGCGACAGGTGGCCGTTCTCGACGTGCAGGCCCTCGACGAACTCGACCGCGATCCCCGGTGTCTCGGACTCCTCGACGCTCAC
>DASWRM010000064.1 GCA_036403155.1 Gaiellales bacterium
CCAGGCGCTCTCCCAACTGAGCTATAGCCCCGCGAGGCTCGCAGTATATCGGCCTCAGACCGCTTCCGAAGCCGGGCGAATGGCCTCGAGGGCCGCTCCCAGCTCCGTCCGCACCACGCGCACCTCGGGCTCCGAGGGCGCCAGCCGTCGTAGGCGCGAGAGCACGAACCCGGCCGGCACCCAGTCCGCGTCCTGCTCGAGCCGGAAGGCGAATCGCAGCACGCCCTCCCCGTCGACCACGAATACGCCACCCTCACGGCTTCGCCTGCCGTCCGCCACGCGAAGCGCCCGGAAGCATGCACCCGAGCCGTCGCGCAGCCAGCGCGCCAGCCGCACCGCCTCCACGTGCCTGCCGATCTCGGAATCCTTCCGCGACACGATCACCAGGCTGCATCCCGCGGGCAGCTGTTCGGCCAGCTCACGCAGCATCACCACGCAGCCGTCGTCCTTCCGCCGGCCCGTGAGCACGAGCACCACCGGTCCGGCCGCCGCGAGCTCGCTCGCGCCGACGAGCGTCCCGTGGCCATCCGCCAGCGCGAACGCGGCGACCGGTGACCCGAGCTCGCTCGGTCCAGCCGCCGCCGGCGCGTCTCCCGCATCCTCCTCGAGCATCGCATCCGCATCACCTCCGCCGACGAGACACACCGCCGCGACGACGCCGCTGACGAGACACCCCGCGGCGACGATGCGCAGCGTCGTCCCCGTCGTGAACCGGTTGGCGATCACGGGCGCGACCGCGAGACCGACCACCATCCCGATCGTCTGCACGGAGTTGACCAGCGCGAACACCCCCGTGCGCACCCGCCGCTCGGTGTTCAGCTGGATCAGGCTGTCCCGGACGACCTCCGTGATGCCATCGCTCGCCCCGAACAGGAAGAGCACGAGGTAGGCGATCGGCGCGGTTCGCGCGTCGGACAGGATGTACATCGCCCCGGCCGTTGCCATGAACGACAAACCCACCGATCGCCTCGCGACGCTCTGCCGGCGCATGTAGCCCGTCAGGATCTCGCTGCACACGTATCCGATGCTGATGACTGCGAGGATGTAGCCGTAGGCGTGCGCGTCGCCCAACTGCTTGTCGAACACCTTCGACGACGCCGAGTTGAGAATGCCGATCGCGCCCGTGACGAGGGTGAAGGAGGCGGCCAGGCCGAACACCACGCGGTTGAACGCGATCGCACGCACGAGCTCGCGGCGCGAGGTTCGCGGCCCGTCGTCGACGGCCGCATGGGCCACGAGGCCTCCATGCCTGCCGTAGCGCTGGTAGAGCACCGCGGCGGCACAGAACGTGATCAGATCGATGGTCAGCGCGACCTGGATGTTGAACTTCGCGACCGCGATGCCGCCGACCAGCGAGCCGACGACTGCGGTCATGCTCCGCGCCATCTGGTGGATCGCGTTGCCCGCCTGAAGCTGCTCGCTCGGAAGCACGTCGGGGATCAGCCCCTGCGCCGTCGGGCTGGTCGCCGCAGCCAGGAACGACGACACGGCCCCGAGCCCGATCACCGGCCACACCTGGCCCGCCGCAGCAAACGGGATCATCGCAAGGGCCACGCAGCCACGCAGCGCCTCCACCAGCGACAGGGTCGTGAACGCCGGGATCCGGTCGAGGATCGGGGCGGATGCGAGGCCGCCGAACGCCAGCGTCAGCATCCTGACCACGAGGAAGGCGCTCACCAGCCCGACAGAACGCGACGACCAGTAGATCCACGTCACGACGGCGGCCTGCGTGAGGTTGTCGCCCACGGCCGACACCAGCCGCCCGGCCACGACGCGCCGGAATGCCGGATTGGCCAGTGGCGCGAACACGTTGCCCGACCGCTCCCCGCCGCTCGGCGCACACGTCCGGTACACGAACGCGACCGTTCCCAGCACGATCAGCAGGTCTCCGATCGAGAGGATGCTTGCGAACGGCACGCGGAACGGCAGGACGAAGACGTCCCCCAGCCAGCCGAGATGAACGTTCGAGCCGGCCAACACGTTGTTCGCGGAGATGCCGTTTCGGTCGAACTCCGACAGCTTCCCGCCGGCCGCGGTCCAGGCCTCCGCCGACACCGGCATATGGCCGCCGTTCGCGAAGATCGCCGCGACGTTCGCCAGCAGGCCAAAGCCGACCAGCCAGAATGCCGGCACCCGCAGATTGAGCACGAAGAACCCGATCAGCATCACGTAGCTGATGATGTGCAACGGCCGGTCCCAGCTGTGCGGGACGTTGGCGTTGAAGGCCGTGTAGATGCCGACCTGGATCGCCAGCGCGGCGAACACCAACACCGATCCGCGGAACTTCACATCCGCGAGCCGGACCGGATTTGCGCCGAGCATCCACGCGACGGCAAGGCCCAGCACGAGTGAGAGGGCGACGACCACCTAGCCGGCCTTGCGAGCCCGGTCCGGGGCGTACTGAGCGAGCAACGCGCGCAGCTCCTGGTCGGCGCGGCACTCCGCGTCGCTCGGCACGCGGATGGCGGGGCGGATCGGATCGGCCCTGTGCGGCACCGGGACGTCGCGCAGCGCGCTGTCCATCCGGCGGACGACCGCATCGACCTGCGACCGCTCGGTCACCCCGATGACGACGCCGAAGCGGTCCTCGCCGAGGTGGTGCAGGAGGTCGCCGTCGCGGAGCAGCCCCTTCAGCCGGATTCTGGCCTCGGCCACGACGCGCTCGGCCGAGAGCTGGCCCGACACCACGCGGACGTTCTCGAAGGCGTTCAGGTCGACGACGATCGCGGCCGCCTGCCAGCCGCCGCCGGTCCGGCGCTGGTCGCCGTCGAGCACCCTCAACTCCACCGGCTGCTCGGACGGCAGCGAGGGACGGGCGGCGTCCGCAATGCGACCGACCAGCGCAGCCTCGAACGTCGAGAGCCGGCGGGAGGCCGCCACGGCCAGCCGCGGCGTGTCCATGTCGCCTGGGGTGATCTCGATCCAGGACCCGTTGGACAGCTGCCCGCGCTCGCCGCGTGCGCCGGGGCGCAGCGCACGCTTGCAGATCTCGCGCACGGCTTCCTCGTCCACCCCGGCACCCGACGCCTGAATCGGCTCGTACTCGAACGACTCGCGCTTGAACCGGAGCCAGACCGTCCAGCATCGCAGGCCCGCCGCGCCGAGAGCCTCCGCAGGGGACGCTTCCGCCTCCAGCGCGGCTGCCGCAAGCGACGACCGGCGGCGCGCTGCCACATCGGACGCGATCGTCCAGGCGGTGGCCACGGCGCCTGCCGCCGCGAACGCGCCGGCCACCCAGAGCGGCACGCGGGGGATGCCAAAGGCGACCAGCGCGAGGGCGGCGAAGTTGACCGCCATGTGGCCGGGGTTCAGGAGCACCGCCGGATCGATGCGCGGCATAACGGATATCCGCGAGAACTCGGCTCGAAGCGCGTTCAGCTGCGTCTTGCCCATGGCGGCCGGTACATCGGCGCCCTCGATCATGGCGGCGAATGCCTGTGCGACCAGCGGATGGAACTGGCTGCCCGCCTTGTCCCGGAGCTCCGCCACCGCCTCCTGCGGCGACAGGGCGGGCCGGTAGGCGCGCTTCGACGTCATCGCGTCGTAGCTGTCCGCCGCGATCAGCACGTGCGCCTCCACCGGGATCTCGCGCTGCGAGACCGCGTAGTACCCACGACCGTCATAGCGCTCGTGGTGCAGCTCGGCGTAGAGCGCCATCTGCTCGGCGAACCCGAACGGCGCGAGCAGGCGAGCGGACAGGCGGGGATGGCTGCGGATCGCCCGCAGCTCGTCCTCGGACAGGCGGCCTTCCTTCGACAGCGTGGCGACGTCGACCGCGACCTTGCCGAGGTCGTGGAAGCGCGCGGCGTCGACCAGGCGCTGTGCCTCGCGCTCCGGGAGCTCGATCGCCTCGACGAACTGCTCGACCAGCGCGGCCACCCGCTCGGAGTGCTGGGTGGTCAGGGGATCGCGCTCGTCGATCACGCCGGCGAAGGCATCCAGCGCCGCCTTCGTCTCGCGCTTGAGACGCTCGAAGCTCGCCTGCGCCTGGTAGAGCGCGGCCAGCAGCGGCAGGAGGAACGGCAGGATCACCCACCGGTCGCCGGTGTAGCCGAACGCCAGCAGCACGCCCAGACATCCTTCGCCCACGCTCTGGCCGAACGAGTCGCGGAGGTTGGCGCGAAGCACGCGCGCAAACGACGCCCGCATCATCGCAAGCGCGCCCGAGAAGATCAGCTCGTTGACGAGCAGGCGGGTCGCCACCAGCAACATCAGGGGCACGGCCTCGGACGGGGTGACGGAGCCGACCGTGCCACCGCTGACCTGGAATGCGGTGCCCGCCGCCCACGCGGCGATGCCGAACATGGACGAGTTCATCAGGATGAACATGATCTGACGGGTGCGGATGCCGTCGACGAGGACGACGGCGAACGCGGCGATCGCCGCCGCCGCCACAGGGCCGAACAGCACCGCGGTCGCGAGATGGGCGACAGCCGAGAAGCCGATGGTGTTCTCCTGCTTGCGGACGCCCATCGCCTCCACCGCAACGGCGAGCCCGAACAGCGGTGCCAGCAGTTCCGGATCGTGGATTCCGGACAGCGAGCCCGTCGCGATTGCAGCCGCCAGCGCCGACCAGAACGCGGCCGAGACGATCGCGATGTAAATCCGAAGGGAGCGGTTCACGGGACAGGGGTGATGTGACCAGCTAGAACGCCCGGATATATCGGCAATTCAGGCCAATACCAGTAGAGCCGGCGCAACATGTCCGGACATGCGACGGGGCCCACCCGGCAATCGCCGGATGAGCCCCGCGCATTGAGCAACCTACGGTCCGGTGAGCTTGTGACCGGCGCCGGATGCCACGACGAAGGCCGCGAGCAGAGCCAGCAGGTAGGCCGACCGTGTCAGTCGGTACTTCATGTACGTCTCCTTGGGGGAGGGGTACACCGCATGTCTCATAAGGGGCATCGCTGCCTCCGCCGGCCACACCCTTTCGGGTATATCTGCTACGAGGCCTGCAGGACGGTCGTGCGGCTGCCGTTCGCCGTCTCGAGCGTCACCCAGCAGCGCGTCCAGCCCATGCCGGCGGGGAGCGTCGCCTTCGCGTCGGCATCGCCGCTCTCGTTCGTGTCGAAGGCGACGATGCCGGTCGGCTCATCGCCCCCGTTCTGCATCCACAGCTCGTAGTAGCCGCCCTCAGGGGCGGGCTTGAGACCGTCGACGTGCACGACCAGGTCGCGAACGTTGTTGCTCTCCGAGCCGATGTCGAGCACGGCCGATGCGGATGTCCCCGTCGGGCCGGCCGAGGACAGATGCACCGACCGGACGACCTCCATGCGGTTGCCGCCGACGCCGATCACGAGCGCCGCCGCAGCGGAGGCAACCAGCACCGCCGCCGCGAGCGCGACGCGCCCGCCGCGGGCGCGCACCCGCGTGGAGGAGCGCAGCTGGACGATGTCGCTGCCGCCGCCGAGCGCCGCCTGGCGGGCGGCGTCGCGGAAGTGCGCGGGCGGCGTCTCCGGCTTGCCGGCCTCGCGCAGCATGTCCTCGATCTGGTTGATGCGGCGTTCCTCCGTCATGACACCACCCGCTGGTCGGCGAGGCGCGCGGCCAGACGCGTCAGCCCGCTGCGCGTGCGCGTCTTGACGGTGCCGAGCGGCAGCGACAGGCGCTCCGCGACCTCGCTCTGGGACAGCCCGCTGAAGTAGGCGAGCTCGATCACCTCGCGCTCCCGCTCGGGGAGCGCATCCACCGCCGCGTGCACGGCGAAGGCTTCGAGACCGGCCGCGGCCTGATCGTCGGGCCCGGCGCCCGGGTCGGCATGCTCGGGCAGCTCGCCGATCGCAACCGGCGTGCGCGCGCGCAGGACGTCGGAGGCGGCATTGCGCGAGATCGCAAACAGCCAGCCGGCGGCCGATCCTCGCTCGCGCCGGTATCCCTTCGCCGCGCGCCAGACCGATGCGAACGCCTCCTGCACCACGTCCTCGCTGCGGCCGCGATCGCCCAGCACCCGGCGGACGACCGAGAAGACGGCGCGCGAGTACCGCTCGTAGAGCACCTCGAACGCCTCGGCGTCGCGGCGGGCGGCGACCAGCTCGAGCAGGTCTTCGTCGCTCAGGGCGGACAGATCCACGGCGACCAGCCTAGCCGCGCGCGGCTGGACTGCGTGGGCAGAAACCTCGGTGAGCGCGATCGAATCCACACACGACATACGGCCCGGGCGCGGATCCGGATTGCCGGTTGCGGGGGCTGCCGTCGACCCCGGGCGGCGCCACCGGAAAGGGCGGGGCCTGCGCCCGCACCCGCACCAGCTGCACGGCGTCGTCCCAGAACGCCATGGAGCGTCACGGGTGGGCGGCGCCGCCCGAGGTCTCGGCGATGCTCGCTCTCCGGGCGCGAACGCAGACGTCCGGCGAAGCCGGTGCGTCAGGAGCGTCCGTGGAGCCGGACAGGGAGCACGTGCTCACAGGATGAGCGTCGCCGTCGCCCCGCGCGATCCCCCGAAAGCGGGTGCCGCCGAGATGCTGCGCCCCGGCGGCGATCAGGGGAAGTCGCTGCCGACGTGCGCGTCGTCGGACACCATCTGCAGCCCCGCGCCGACGAGATCGCGGATGCTGACGATGCCCACCAAACGGTCGCCCTCGACCACGGGGATGTGCCGGAACTTTCGCTCGCTCATGATCTGGGCGGCCTCGCTCGGGGAATGGTCGGGCGGCAGCGTGAGCGGGTCCGGCGTCATGTACGACTGCACCTGGCCCTGGTCGGGATGCCGGCTGTCGGCGATCGCGCGGAGCAGGTCTCGCTCCGTGAAGATCCCCACGATCCGCTCAGCCTCGGTCACGACGGCTGCGCCGACGTTCCGTCCCCGCATCAGCCGCGCCGCCTGGCCAAGCGTCGTATCGGCCGGGATCGTGAGGACGTCGTCGCTCGTCATGAAATCGCGCAGCGTCACTGCCATCGAAGCTCAGACCTCCCGGTCGGTCGGTGATTCGCGCAGCCGCATCTCGAGCAGCAGCTCCGCGTCAAGAGCGTCCGCGATGCGCATCAGCGTGTCAAGCTTCGGCGGCCGGCCGCCGCGCTCGAGACGAGCGATCGCGGACTGGGTCGTGCCGCAGAGGATTGCGAGCTCCTGCTGGCTCATGCCCCGGGCCTGCCGGTTCTGCGCCACCATGCGCCCGACGTCGGCGAACCGCCGTTCGTGGTCGCGGCCGAGCGCCTCCGAGCGTTTCCGGATGCCGTCGCGCATCCGCTCGAGCGTCTGGGCGGTGAGCCGCTGGCGCTGCGCGTTCGACTGACTTGCCATGCGCACAGTCTATCGCACCTGCGCTATCGCACCAGGCTGCGCGGAGCCCCGCGCGGGGGCTGTGCGGCACGTGCGGCCCCCCGGAGACGGCGGAGGTGTCACGATTCGGTGCCAGCCATGCAACGTCCACACGACACGAGCGGAGCGCCGCCGACCGGCGAACCGGATCGGGGGCTACCACCGGCGGTGGCAGCCGGGTGAGCCGCCGGGCGATCGTCGTGAAGCTGGGATCGAGCACGCTCGTCGACGTCCGCGGCCGGGCGCGGCAGCAGGTCTTCCGACGGGTCGCGGACGACGTGGCGGCGCTCGTCACGGACGGGACGCCGGTCGCCGTGGTCAGCTCGGGGGCGATCGCGCTCGGGCTGGGGTCACGTGGCCACACGACCCGCCCACGCCGGCTCGCGGAGCTCCAGGCCGCCTCGGCCATCGGCCAGTCATTGCTCCTGCGGCGCTGGGAGTCGGCGCTGGGGCGCCACGCGCTCGGCTGCGCACAGGTGCTGCTGACTGCCGGCGACATCCACCGGCGGGACGGGTACGTGAACGCGCGGCACACGCTGGAGACGCTGCTTCGGTGGGACACCGTGCCGGTCGTCAACGAGAACGACTCGACCGCGACCGACGAGATCACGTTCGGCGACAACGACGCGCTCGCAGCGCAGGTCGCCGTCCTGCTGCGGGCACGGCTGCTGGTGCTGCTGACCGACATCGACGGGCTGCACGACCGTGACCCCCGCGCGGCCGGCGCCGCGCCGATCGCCGAGATCGCGGACCACCGGCTGCTGGCCGACCTCGACGTCGACGGCCGCCGCAGCTCGTGGGGCACGGGCGGGATGCGCTCGAAGGTCGTGGCCGCCGAGATGGCGAGCAGCGGTGGCGTCACCGCCGTGATCGCCTCCGGCCACCGCCCCGGCGCCGTGCGCGCCGCAGCCGCGGGCGAGCCGGGCGGCACCCGCTTTCCCGCCGATCCACGACCGTTGCCCGCGTACAAGCTATGGGTGCGCTACGGCAAGCCGGTACGCGGCCGGCTCGACGTCGATCGCGGCGCACGTGATGCTGTTGTCAAGAAAGGCACCAGTCTCCTGGCCGTCGGGCTGCGCGGCGTCGACGGGTCGTTCGCGGCCGGCGATGCGGTGCACATCTGCGCCGACGGCCAACCGTTCGCGGTCGGGATCTCGCGCTACCCCGCAACCGAGCTGCGCCGCCTCGCGGGCGTGCGTGGGGTCGACGAGGCGGTGCACCGCGATAACCTTGTGGTGCTGTGAGCAGCGTCGCGACATCCACCGGCATCCCCGAGCGCGCCCGCGCGGCCGCTCGCGAGGTGTCCTTCCTCGACACCGCGGCAAAGGACGCTGCGCTGCTGGCGGTGGCGGATGCGATCGACGCCGCGCGTGGGGAGCTGGTCGCCGCAAACGCGATCGATCTCGAGGGCGCGGCGGCTGAGCGCCCGGCAATCCGCGACCGGCTCACGCTCGATGACCGCCGCACGGCGGCACTGGCGCAGGCGGTGCGCGACATTGCCGCGCTGCCGGATCCCGTGGGGCGCGTCCTTCATGCAGCCACGCTCGAGAACGGGCTGGAGCTCACGAAGCGGAGCGTCCCGCTGGGTGTGGTGCTGATCGTCTACGAGGCGCGCCCGAACGTGACCGTGGACGCCGCGATGTTGTGCCTGAAGGCCGGCAACGCCTGCATCCTGCGCGGGTCGCGGCTCGCGGAACACACGAACCGGGCGCTCGCGGAGCTGATGCGAGGGGCGCTCGCCGCCGCCGGGCTGCCGGCCGACGCGGTGCAGCTGCTCTCCACCGACCGCAGCGAGCTGGCCGCGCTGCTGGCCGACCCGTCGGCCGCGGATGTGGTCATCCCCCGCGGCGGCGAGGAGCTCAAGCGGTTCCTGCTGGAGACATCGCGCATTCCCGTCCTGGCTGCCGCCGGCGGCAACTGCCACGTCTACGTGGACGCGGCCGCAGATCCGGCGAAGGCCATTGCCATCACGGTCAACGCGAAGGTGCAGCGCCCGGGCGTCTGCAACGCGGCCGAGACCGTCCTGATCCATCGCGACCGCGCCGACCTGATGGAGCCGATCACCACGGCGCTCGAGGCGGAGGGCGTCGAGGTGATCGAGGGCGAGGAGGCGTGGGCCACCGAGTTCCTGGACATGAAGATCGGAATCAGGGTCGTGGACGACCTCGACCAGGCGCTCGACCACATCTCCACCTTCGGCACCGGCCACTCCGAGGCGATCGTCACCGAGGACGGACGCGCCGCCGAGCGGTTCACCAGCGAGGTGGACGCCGCGGCCGTCTACGTGAACGCGTCAACGCGCTTCACCGACGGTGCGGTGTACGGGATGGGCGCCGAGATCGGGATCTCCACCAACCGCTTGCACGCGCGCGGGCCGCTCGGGCTGGAGGAGCTGACGACCACGAAGTACGTGGTCGTCGGCGACGGACAGACGCGGGCGTAGCGTCCGGTCGCCGCAACCCGCGGCCGGGCCTCCCCGTCTCACGCATCGATGCGGCGTGCAGTGATCACCGGCCTGGGGGCAGTCACCCCGGTCGGGAACGACGTGCCCACCACCTGGTCGAATCTCGTGGCCGGGAAAAGCGGCGTCGTCGAGATCAGCCGGTTCGACGCAAGCGAGTACCCGGTCACGATTGCTGCCGAGGTGCAGGATTTCGACCCGGCGCTGGCGATGGCGGCGAAGGAGGTGCGCAAGACCGGCCCCGACGTGCACTACGGGGTCGCCGCCGCGATGGAGGCGGCGCGCGATTCCGGGCTGGCTGAGATCGAGCCCAGGCGCGCGGGCGTGATCATCGGCAGCGCGGTGGGCGGCCTGCCCCAGATCATCGCCCAGCAGAAGGTGCTCGACGAGCGCGGCCGCGAACGGGTATCGCCCCACTGGCTCCCGAACATGCTCGTGGACACCACCACCAGCCACGTGGCGACGCAGCTCGGATGGCGGGGGGTCAACTACGCCGTCGTGTCGGCCTGCGCGAGCGGGTCGCACGCGATCGGCGACGCGGCGCAGGTGATCGGCCGCGGGCAGGCGGACGCGATCCTGGCGGGGGGCACGGAATCGTCGATCGTGCCCCTGATCCTGGCGGGGTTCTGCTCGATGCGCGCGCTGGCAGACGGCCGCGACGACCCCGCGGCCGCGTCGCGGCCGTTCGACCTGACCCGGTCGGGGTTCGTGATGGCCGAGGGCGCGGCCGTGGTGATGGTCGAGGAGCTCGAGCATGCCCGGCGGCGCGGCGCGCGGATCTACTGCGAGGTGGCCGGCTACGGGGCGTCGAACGACGCGTTCCACGTGGCGACGCCGCACCCGGAGTCAGTCGGCGTGATCGAGATGATGCGGGCGGCGCTCGAGAGCTCCGGGGTGGCGCCGGAGGAGGTCGACTACATCAACGCGCACGGGACGTCGACGCCCTACAACGACGCGGCCGAGACGCTGGCGATCAAGACCGTGTTCGGCGACCACGCCCACCGGCTCGCCGTCTCGTCGATCAAGTCGATGATCGGGCACCTGTTCGGCGCAGCGGGCGCCGTCGAGGCGCTCGCCACCGCGCTGACGATCCACCACGGCGTGATCCCGCCGACGATCAACTACCGCACGCCCGATCCTGCATGCGACCTCGACTACGTGCCCAACGAGGCGCGCGAGGCCGACGTGCGCGTCGCGCTGTCGAACTCGATGGGCCTCGGCGGCCACAACGGCTGCGTCATCCTGAAGCGCTACGAGGGCTGACCTTCAGGCGTTCAGGTGCCGCCGCCTATCCGGCGAGCCCGGCCACCCGCTTGCCGTTCACCGCCGGGCGCAGATCCATCACGCGGTCGATCAGCCCGTACTCCTTCGCCTGCTCGGCCGACATGAAGTTGTCCCGCTGAGTGTCCTCGTGGATCCGCTCCGGCGAGTGTCCGGTGTCCGCGGCCATCAACTCCTCGATCCGCCGCTGCAGGGCGAGGATCTCGCGCGCGCGGATCTCGACGTCGGTGGCCTGCCCCTCGAACCCCGACGTATGGCCCTGGTGGATCATGATCTTCGAGTTCGGCAGCGCGATCCGCTTGCCCTTGGTGCCGCCGGCCAGGAGGATCGCCCCCATCGACATCGCCATCCCGAAGCAGATGGTCTGCACGTCCGAGCGGACGTACCGCATCGTGTCGTAGATGGCCAGCCCGGCATACACGTCGCCGCCCGGTGAGTTGATGTACAGGCTGATGTCCTTCTCCGGATCGTCGGACTCGAGGTGGATCATCTGCGCGACGATCAGGTTCGCCACCTCCGCGGTGACCGGGGTGCCGAGGAAGACGATGCGGTCGTTCAGCAGCCGCGAGTAGATGTCGAACGAGCGCTCGCCGCGGCCGGTCTGCTCGACGACCATGGGAATCAGTGGTGACATCTCGCGCCTCCTGTATAGTGCAACCTTTGAGTTGCGCATGCTAGCCACCGGAGCGACAAGCCGCAACCTATGGGTTGCGCGTTGAGGAGGAGCCATGGCGGACGACACGGCGGTTGAGCGGGAGATCACGGTTCCCGTGGATCCCGAGCGGGCGTGGGAGCTGGTCACCGAGACCGAGCACCTGGAGCACTGGTTCGCCGAGCAGGTCGAGCTCGACCCCACCCCGGGCGCGCCCGTCCGTGTCATCGGCGACGACGGCGGCGAGCGCCACGGTGTCGTCGAGGAGGTTGACGCCCCGCGCCGGCTGCGGTTCGTCTGGTACACGCCTCCCGACGGCCCCCCCTCCTCCGTGGAGATCGAGGTAACGCCGGACGAGGGCGGCTCGCGCATCTCCGTCGTCGAGCGCGAGCTGGTCAGCATCGATGCCGTCGGCTCGGTGATGGCGGACGGCCCCGCGCAGGCGGACATGTTCGCGCTCGCGGCGTGAGCGACCCGGTCGGCGCAACGTTCGCGGCGCTCGCGGATCCCAGCCGGCGCCGGATGCTCAGCATGATGGGCAGCTCCGGTGCGACGGCGACCGAGCTCGCCCGCGAGCTGCCGATCAGCCGCCAGGCCGTCGCAAAGCACCTGTCGCAGCTCGCGTCCGCCGGGCTCGTCGCTCCCACGCGGCAGGGCCGCGAGACGCGGTACCGGATCACCCCGGAGCCCCTCGAGGACGCCGTCGCCTGGATCGTCCACGCGGGCGGAGAGTGGGACGACCGGCTCGCGCGCCTGGGCGCGTACGTGGGCGCGGATCGCGGCGTGTAGCCGACGCTCACCGGTATCCTGCCCCCATGTCCGCAATCCGCCAGGCCGAGCCGCTGATCTCCGCGGCCGAGGCGTCCGAGCTCGGGCTCGACCGCGAAGCGCTGCTGCGGATCTATCGCAACATGGCAGCGACGCGGGCGATCGAGGAACGCGGCAACCTCCTGTTCAAGGCCGGCCGGCTGCCCGGGAGCTACTACACCGGCCGCGGGAACGAGGCTGCATCGGTCGGCGTCGCCAGCGCGATGGGGGCGAACGACATCGCCTCGCCCCTGCACCGCAACATGGGCGTCCACGTGACCCGCGGCGTCAACCCCGCTGCGATCTTCTGCCAGTACATGGGACGTTCGGGCGGCGCCACGGGCGGCCGCGACTCGAACCTGCGGACGAACGACTTCTCGACGGGCAAGGGCCTGCTCGCCGGCGTCAGCCACCTGCCCGCGATGATCCCGGTCATCACCGGCATCGCGCTCGCCTTTCAGCTGCGCCGCGAGCCGCGCGTCGCGATCGGCTGGTGCGGCGACGGCGCCGCCGCGCGAGGCGACATGCACGAGTCCATGAACCTGGCCGGCGTCCGGCACCTGCCGATCGTGTACATCATCGACAACAACCAGTACGCGTACTCCACGCCGAACCGCCTCTCCTTCGCGGTCGAGCACCTCGCCGACCGCGGCCCCGCATATGGGTTCGAGGGGATCGTGGTCGACGGCACCGACGCCCTCACGGTCTACCGCGAAGCGTCGCGCGCGATCGAGAAGGCGCGTGAGGGCGGCGGCCCGACGCTGCTCGAGCTGATCACGCTGCGGATGGAGGGTCACGCTGTCCACGACGACGCGGCATACGTACCGAAGGAGCTGGTCGAGGAGTTCCAGGCACGCGATCCGCTCGCGCGGTTCCGCGCATGGCTCGAGGTCAACCAGGACGTGACGGATGCCGAGTTCGCGGCGATCGACGCCGAGGTGCATGCGACGATCGACCGCGGAGTGACCGAGGCCGCGGCCAGTCCGCTGCCCGACCCGGGCACGGTGCTCGACGGCGTCTACGCCCCATCGACGGAGGTGTGACATGAGCGAGTTCCCGTTCGGGATGTTCGGCGGTGGTGACCCCGAGGAGATCCAGCGCCAGCTGGCGGGCTTCATGGAGCAGGCCCAGCAGCAGCAGAAGGTGGCGTTCGCGGATCAGGCGATCAACCTGGCGGTCAGCATGACCGTGGCGGCGATCGGACGGCTCGACCTGACCGGCACCCCGGACGAGCAGGCGATGCAGGTTCGCGATGCGATCCGGCTGCTCTTTCCGGAGGCCGTCACGCTCGTCAGCGAGGCACGGCAGGGACTCGCCTGAGCGCGGGATAAGCGCGGCTCGTCGACGGCGCTACTCCGTGATCCGCCAGGCCGCCTCGACCTCGGCGGTGGTGGACGCCGTGATGAAGCAGTCGCGGTGCGCCTTGTCGGTCAGCGTCTGCGCGAGCGGCGCATGCCCGCCGGCCACCACCACGTTGATGACCAGCGCGACCCGCTGGAACGCGTAGCGCCTGTCCTCCTCCCGCCGCGAGAGGTCACCGCTCGCCTGTGACCGGTAGCTGACCACCTCGACGCCGTTGTGCGCGCAGTGGGCGAGGAACGACAGCATCGTGCAGCTCTGCAGCGAGGCCAGAAAGAGGTGCTCCGGGCTCCACTGCTCCTCCTCCCCGCCCGGGAAGTCGACCGGGGGCGCGACCACGATCGACGGCCGGTCACCGGCCGTCATCCGGGACCGCCGGCCGCCCTGCCATTCAAGCTCGGTCTGGTAGCGGAACGTCTTGGATTCGAGCGCCATGAGACCCTTCCAGTCGGCCGGAAGGGCGAAGCCGGATTCCCCCATCGGGGTATGGGCGGCCCGCCCGCGTCGTGACGATACTTGGTAGCAGGCGTCTGCCCGACCGGCTCGGCTACCAATCCTTCGTTTTCATCCGGGTGGCGCCCTCGTCATGGAGGCTGGAGGAGCAATGGATCACCTGGGAGACCTGCTGCGTGAGGAGCGCGGCCAGACGATGCCGGAGTATGCGGTTGTGCTGGGGGTCGTGACCCTCGCCGTCGTCGTCACGCTGACGCTCCTGAGCGCGAGCATCCAACACCTGATCAGCGCGGTGGTTCCGCTGGTCTGAGCGCGAGCAGCGCCCGCACCGCGGGCGGTGTCAGGTTCGACCACGACCCGGCGTGCCACGCCGGGTCGTGGTATTTCTCGTCCCGGAGGCGGCGCGCCTCCGCGCACTCAGCATCGGAAAGCCGGCCCGGCTCGCCGTCGAACGCCTCCACCATCGCCCGCTCCCATCCGGCGCCGCCGACGTTGACGACGTGGTCGGGACGGCTCGGAGCCGGGTTCGGGGCGCCGCCGAGGTCACCGTGCCGGGGCCCGGCCAGGCAGGCGCGCAGGGCGCCGAGCTCTGCCTCGATCAGCAGCGTGCCGTGGACGAGCATGCCGCCCCGGCCCCGATGTGCCGCGATGCCCGTCACCTTTCGGTCCCCGACGCGAACGGTCCGCTCGTCACGGCGAGCCGGCACGCCGCGAAGGCGGCATGCGCGCACGATGCCGTCGAGCAGCGGCGAGTACATCTCCGGGACCCCGAGCTGCGACCATTCGTGCGCGGGCGGCGCGGCGATCGCAACACACAGGGTGCCCGGGTCGAGGTAGACGGCGCCGCCGCCGGTGAAGCGGCGCCAGACGCCGACCGCCCGTTCGGCGCACGCGGCCGCGTCGACCTCCCAGTCCGCGCGCTGGAAGCGGCCGATCACGACCGCGGGCGCCGTGCGCCACAGCAGGAGGGTGGGCGGGCGGGCGGGGTTCCGGCCGAGCGCCTCGTCGTGCGCCAGCGCAGCGTCGGTCTCCAGCAGGCCGAGATCGACGGCGCGAATGCGCCCGCTCACGCCCCGCGGCCGGTCAGCCGGACACCCGCGCGTTGCAGGCGAAGCGCGCTGGACGGCGGCGCCGACGCCGGCAGGTCGACCGCGTCGGGCAGCGCGCGCTCCAGGTCGGCGATGCGCCGTGCCAGCTCGCCGGCGTCTCCCATGCCTGCCAGCTCGGCGCGCGCCTCCGCGATGCGGTGCTCCGCGCGCTCGCGCTCGTGGCCGGATGCGGCGATCGCATCTCCGGCGACCTCGAGCAGCGCGAGCGCATCGCGGCGCGCTGCCTCCGGCCGGCCGTCGTCGCGTACGGCTGGCGGCGACGGCAGGGGAAACGGCGCCCGCACGATCGCATCCGCGAGCGCCTCGCGCTCGGTGCAGAGCCGCTCGAGCACCTCACGCGTGTGCAGCCGCGCCGCCTCGACCTGATGGCGCGCCCGGTCGACGTCTGCCTGGTACTCGGTCGTATCGGCGCCCGACCCGTCCGCCAGCTGGGTCAGCTCGACGGCTCGCTGCCAGAGCGAGACGAGCGGCCCCTGGGCCACCCACTGCTGCTCGAACTCGCGCGCCAGCTCCTCGATCGGCGGCGCGTGACGCGATACAGCGGCGACCACCTCGGGTGCCCGGCGCACCGTCTCGGCTTCGTGCGCGATCTCCTGCTCGAGCGCCTCCATGCGTGCCCTGCACGCACGGGCCTCCACGAGCTCGTCCGCGGTCTCCAGCAGGCGCTCGAGATCCTTCGATCGCATGCCTCCAGCTTACCCACCGCGCGGCAGCGGTTGGGCGCGCCGGTACGCTTCCGCCGCGATGGGCTATGACGTCGTCATCGCCGGCGGCGGGCCGGCGGGCCTGGCACTCGCCGCGCCGCTGGCATCCGCCGGATTCGCGGTGCTTGTCTGCGAGCGCAACGCCGAGATCGGCGTGCCGGTGCGAACGTCCGGCGGGTCATGGCCCGCGGACCTGCGCCGCCTGGGGCTGCCGGATCGCCTCTGGCACCCGATCCACCGCCTCAGCTTCCGCTCCCGGAACGCCGCCTGCACCATCGACTGGGGCGGCCCCACCGGCTGTGCGCTGGACGTCACGGCGACCTGGCGGTACCTGGCCGCCGAGGCGGAGCGCGCCGGCGCGGAGGTGTCGACCGGGACGCTCGCGCGGCTCGAGCGGACGGGACGCCTGACGTTGCGCGAGGGCGACCGCGTGCGCGCCGTGTCGTGCCGCCTGGCCGTGGACGCGACCGGGACGAATGCGCTGCTCGCCCGCCAGTCGGGCGTGCACGGCGGGTTCGGTCGCGTGGGCGTCGGCTACGAACGGGAGCTGTCGGCGCCGGCGTTCGGGCAGGACGAGGCGGTGATCCTGGTCGGCGGCGTTGCCCCCGCTGGATACGCGTGGGCATTTCCCCGCGGCGGCACGCGCGTGCGCGTCGGCGTGGGGCTGATCCAGCCGGACACCGAGCTCAATCCCCGGGCGATGTACGAGCCGGTCGAGCGGGCGCTGGGAGACCGGCTGGCAGACGCCGAGGTGCTGGAAGTGCACTCCGGGCGGATTCCGAGCGAGGAGGCGCCGGCGCGTCTGACCGGGGACGCGCTGATGGCGATCGGAGACGCCGGTGGGCAGTCGAACCCGCTGCTCGGCGAGGGGATCAGGCACGTCATCCTGGCGGCGCGGCGTGCGGCGCCGATCGCGGTCGCGGCGCTGAGCCGGCCGGGCGTCGTGCCGGCGGAGCGGCTGCGCGCATGGGAGCGGGCGGGGCGGCGGACCCGCGGCGCGTCGTGGGGTCTCGCGATGCGTGCCAACCGCTACGTCTCGCGGATGGGCGACGACGACTGGGATCGCGCAGTCGACCTGCTCGGGCGTGTGCCGGTCGACGTGGCGACATCCGTGCTGCGCGGCGACATCCTCGACCCGCGGATGATCGCCGGTGCGCTGCGTGCAGGGCCCTCCGTGGGGTGGCGCGTGCTGCGGCCGTTTGCACTCGGCGGTGTTGCCGGGGCGGGCGCAACGGCGTAGCATCGGCCGCCCGACAACCACCCCGGGAGGCACCATGCTGAACGAGTTCAGGCAGTTCCTGTTCCGCGGAAACATCATCGACCTGGCGGTCGCCGTGGTCATCGGCACCGCGTTCGTGGCCGTCGTGAACGCGTTCATCGCCGACATCCTGACGCCGGTGATCGCAGCGATCGCGGGGCAGCCCGACTTCTCCTCGCTGACCTTCCACATCAACGGGAGCGTGTTCCAGTACGGCAGCTTCCTGAATGCGGTGTTCACGTTCGTCTCGGTGGCGGCCGCCGTCTTCTTCCTGGTCGTCAAGCCGATGAACGTGGTCAACGCACGCCGGAGGCCGGCGGACGATGCGCCGGTGACGCGCGAGTGCCCCGAGTGCATGAGCGTCATTCCCGGAGCCGCTCGGCGCTGCTCGCATTGCACGACCCAGGTCACTCCCATCGCGGCGACCTGACGGGCTGCATCTACACTTCGCGGTCGTGGACGACCGCCAGATCGAGGTCAACGCGATCGAGGTGCGCCGGGCACTGGCCCGGTCGTTCTCGGGCCGGGATCCCGGCGACCACGCCTGGGTGGGAGGCGTCGGCTTCGGCACGCAGGAGGTGACCGTGGACGTGCGGACGGCCGAGAGCGGCCGCCCGTATGTGCATGTGTCGGCGCCCGTGACGGCCGCAGATCTGGATGGCCGCGCCGCGCGGCTGCTCGTGATCGAGAACGGCGAGCTGGTGTTCGGCCGGTTCAGCCATGCGGCGGGACAGGTGCGGGTGGAGCACGCGATTCTCGCCGGAACGACGATGGCCGCGATCGAGGTGCAGTCGTCGGTCTGGACGGTCGGCTGGGCGGCCGACGCCTTCGCGCCGCGGCTGCAGGCCCTGCTGCGCGAGGGAACGCCGCCGCCGCCCGCGCCGCAGCCGCCCGCGGCGCTCCGCCGCGACGCGGCCGAGCACGTCGTCATCACCGACCGCCGCGTCAAGCGGTTCCTCGATGAGCGGTTCGGCGGGTTCGACCACGACCCCGACTGGGGCTACCACGGCGGGTTCGGCAGCGCCCGGGTGTTCGTGGACGTGCTGCCGGTGCTCGAGGAGTCGACGGCCGTGCGCGCCAGCTCTCCGGTTCTCTCCGACGTGGAGCTGACGGACGACCTGGCGCTCGAGTTGCTGCGGCTGTCGACGGAGCGGCCGTTCGGCGGGTACTCCTATGTACCGAGCCGGCGTGAGGTCTGGTTCGAGCACGCGATCCTGGGGGACGACCTCGACCGGGTCGAGCTCGAGTCGGCGATCGAGATCGTGGCCGACACGGCGGACGCGCACGACGACATGCTCGCGCAGCGCTTCGGCGGCCGCCGCTACGCCGACCTCGGCTGACGAGGTCGTTGCAGAACCGTTGCGAACCGAGGGCGAGGCGGTGTCAGGACGGCTGTGACACAGCGTGACGCCCGTGCTCGGCGGCGGTCAGCTCGTGGTCCTGCGCGTGGCCCTGGTGGTGGTCACCGTCGTGATGGTGATGGTGATGGCCGCCATGGGCGTGGCCGTGCGGCGCGGCCACCGGCCAGATCGCGTCGCGCACGATCAGACCCGCCGCCGTCGCGCCGGCGAAGGCCAATGCCGCCGGCAGCCAGCGCGGCGGCCCCGCGCCGAACGTATCCAGCCCACGAACCGTCAGCACGGCGCCGAGCAGCGTCACGAGTATCGCGCTCGCGACCGGAAGCAGGGACACCAGGCGCCCGCTCGACGGCACACGGTCGACGAACCGCCGCGCGTAGAGCACGAGCAGCCCGACCGACGTGAGCGTCACGGCGAGCCCCACGCTGAACGCGACGACCAGCACCAGCCCGAACGCCGTTCGATGCAGCGCGATGGCACCGAGCATGACCACGAGCGCGGACGGGCAGGGCAGCAGCCCGCCCGAGACTCCGAGCGCGAGCAAGGTGCGCAGCGTGATCGCACCCGGCGGGGCGTGGGTGTGCCCGCCCGGTCCGTCGTGATGGTGGTGATGCTCGGCCGTGCGTCGCCGCAGGCGGCGGCGGAGGATTCCGGCGCCGACGCCCGCGACCATCAGCCCGGAGATGACCGCCAGCCAGGGATAGAGCGTCTCCGGGACGATGTACTGCGACAGGTACAGCGCAACCAGGCCCAGCGCAAAGACGCCGGCGGTGTGCGTGATCGTCACCGTCGCGCCGAGGAACGCCGCGTGCCTGGCGGTTCCGCGGGAGCCGACCAGGTACGCCCCCACGAGCGACTTGCCATGGCCAGGGGAGAGCGCGTGCACCGCGCCCCAGAACATCGCGATCAGCAGGGCGATCGCCACAAAGCCGGGGGTGAGGTCGCGCCGCTCGATCAGGGAGGTGAACCCGCCCAGCGATGTCCCCGTGTCGACGCCGCCCGTGCCGTGCGCCCGCACGTCGATGCTCGCGCCGTTGCCGTCTCGGAACGAGAACCGGGCATCGCGAACGTCAAGCGGCGTGGCAAGCATCCCCGTGGGATAGCTGCGGAGCATGTGCGACACGTCGTGCGTGGCGGCGGTGGAGTCCGTGAGCACGATCCCCGCCTGTGGGCGGATCACGATCTCCTTCCACCCGAGGCGGTCGCCAAAGCTGTCGTCGCGGTAGGCCGCACGGAACGTCGTCGCTTTGGGCAACGCCGCTGCGAGCGGCAGCTCCACGCGCAGGATGGAGAGTCCGCCCTGCCCGCGCCGCAGGGACGCCCGCGCCGCCGGCACGTCGGGCCGGAGGATGACCGTTCGCCCGTTCACCTCGAGGTGAAGCGAGGATGCCCAGCCCGGCGCGTGCTGGTCGACGTACCGGGTCGCGCCCGCCTCGCCGGGGTGTCCGCCCAGCGCCTGGAAGGTCGGGATCTCGGCGATGTCGAGCACGAACGTCACGTGCACGGAGCCGGGGCGCAACTCGATCAGGCTGTAGCGGTTGATCGTGAAGTTGCCCAGCGGGTGTGCCTGCGCCGTTGCGGGCAGCGCGAGCAGCGCCACCGCGGCAGCGAGCATCGCGGCCAGCCGCCTCACCGGGACACCTCGGCCAGCAGCCGACGCGCCGCCGGCTCGTAGAGCACCGAGAAGTGCGGGTTGATCGCGAGCGCGCGGGCGAGATCATGCGCGGCGGCGGCCCGCATGCCGAGCGCCGCCTCGATCGCGCCTCTATGGAACAGGAACCCGGCGTCCTTCGTCCCCAGCCGCAGAGCGCTGTCCGCCGCCACCAGCGCCGCGCGCGCGTGGCCGGCCTTGAAGAGCGCCCAGCCGAGGGCGTCCTCGACCACGACGCTTCGCTGGACGGCGGCGGCGGCACGGGCGTACCTGAGCCCGCGGGCCGCCTCGCCGTGATCCGCGTCGAACAGCGCCAGCTCCACGTCGACGTTCACACCGTTCGCCTGGTACAGCGCCTCCTCTGCGCGGACGAGCCCGTACGTGCGCCGGGCCTCGGGATGACGACCCGCTGCCGCCTGCACGTCGCCGAGCGCGATCACGTACGCCGGCAGCGGCAGCCGCCGCGTGGCATCCCCGTAGAGCGCGATCGCGCGATGCAGATCCCCCCGCGCGGCCGCCAGCTTCGCCTCGGCCGCCTCGGCGTGCACGAAGCCGGGCTGCGCCCGGCCGGCCATCCGGTACTCGCGCGCCGCCGCGGCGTAGCGCCCGTGGTTGTAGTCGAGGTTGCCGAGATACAGGTAGGCCCAGGCGGTGTTCTCGCGCGCCGGCGCGCCGGACGCGATCGCATCGCGCAGCGCCCGGCGCGCGCCCGCGACATCGCCGTGGAGCTCCAGGAAGTACGACGCGCGCGAGTAGGACGACAGGTCGGGGCGCGTGTTCAGCATCCGCTCGAGCGACCGGCGCGCGACGCGGTACCGGCCGAGCTCGACGTCGGCGTCGACGATCACGCCGAGCGCGTACGTCGACCCAGGGTCGACGGCGAGCGCTCGGCGGCCCAGCGCGCGCGCCGCCGTGAAATCGTGCCGGGAGGCTGCGAGGGAGCCGAGGCCCCCGAGCGCGGTGAAGTTCGTGGGGTCGAGGGCGAGCGCCCGCCGCAGCAGCGCATCTGCCCTCGTGTACCAGCGCGGGTCGCCGTCCTCGCGCGCCTGCTGCAGCTCGGCGAGCGCGAGGTTGGTGTAGGCCTCGGGACTCCGAGGGGCGGCGCGGAGCTCCGCCGTATAGTCGGCGACCAGCTGCCGGGTGGGGATGCCGGCGGGAAGCGCCAGCGCGACCCCCGGGGCGGGCGGGGCCGCCGCGGGCCGAACGACGGTGACCGCCGTCTGCGGGCCGCGCGCGCCCAGGCCGCTCGCGAACACGACTGCCGCGAGCACCGCGGCGAGTACGGCGACGGCGAGGGTCGAGGGCAGTCGGCTGATGGTGAGGGGCACGTCGTCTCCGGTGAGGTGCCCGGCGGCCGGATCGCTCCGGCCGCCGGGCGGGGGTGGATCAGGGCACGAACATGTGGCCCGCGACCTCGGCTCCCGAGTGGGCGATGCCCAGGTACGGGAACGAGGACCGGAAGGGCTCGTCGTTCGTGTTGACGCTGTCGCCGACCATGTTCGGGTTGCCGATGAGGGCACCCGCAACGACCTGCAGCTCGATGTCGACGATGTCGTCGCCGAGTCGCCGGCCGTTCGGGAAGCCGTCGGCGTTGCCGCCGAGCAGCCCCTCGCGGGAGGCATCCGCAGGATTGGTCGCCGGCTTGGTCAGGTTGAGCCGCAGCTCATCCGCCAGCGGGCCGCCGGTGACGTTGCCTGCAGGGGCAAGCCCCTTGTCGAACGTCGCCAGGATGTCCGTGCGGTCGGTCGCCTTCGCGCCGAGCACGGCCGCCAGCACGGGATTCAGCAGGTAGTTCTTGAACTGCCGGTCCTGTGTTGGGCGGACCTGGTTCCAGTGGTCCTTGTCGTTCAGACCGATCAGCACCTCGTTGGTGAGCGGCATGCCGAGACGCTCGATCTGGCGCCACGACCCTCCGCCCTTGCCGGTGAGGATGTTGACGTCGTTGCGACGCTCCGTCGACGCCCATACGCCGATCGGATGCTTCTTCGGCGTCGTCACGGCCGAGATCGGCACCTGCAGAGAGATGCCCTGGGCGTTGAACCCGCCGAGGGTGTCGAAGCCGGGATTCCGCACCGACACGCTGTCGCCGATCGCACCGAGGTCGAGGAAGAACGGGTCGTCCGCCTGCCCCGCCCAGACCTTGCTCGAGCCGTGGTTGAAGTGCGTGACGCCCGCATGCACGAGCGACGCGAAGTTCGGCATCGACGCCGGGCCCACGTTGTTCGGCACGACGCGAGCGTTCCGGACGACGGGGAGCACCGACGACACGCGGCCGGACGACCGGTAGTTGATCCGGGTGACCGAGTAGGTCTGATAGACGTTCAGCCCCGGGTCGTTCAGCGAGGTGACCGGATTGCCCGGCAGGTTGTAGACGAACACGTCGCCGTTGCGGACGTGCGTCGAGAACCGGAACCGGTAGGTGATGTCAGGCTTGGCATCGCCGTTGCGGTCGATGTTCAGGTCGTACCGGACGTTGTCGCCGAACTTGTAGTAGTTCGGGGCTCCCCCTGGCTCCTCCAGTGGGTACGCCGTGATGACGAAGTTGACCTTGCCGGGATCGGCGAAGTCGCGGTACGCGTAGACGTCGTTGAGGTCGGCCTCCGGGTCGCCGGATATCAGCGGTGCCTCCCGGTGGCTCGACGCGAACGACGGCGACGCGCCGACGGCGAGCAGTGCGACCAGTGCGATCGCGGCTCCCATCATGCGTCTCAGCATGAGCCCTCTCCTTTCGTGTCGGTCGTGACTGGGACCTCTTGCAGGGGGCCATTCGCGCCACCTGGGCGAACGGTTCGCCGCGGCCGCCCGAGGGCGGGCTCTGGTAGATTCAGGCGCGATGAGTGCCGGGCGGATTGCGATGTGGCTGATCAGCGGACTGGTGGTCGTGGCGACCATCGGCGTGCTCGCGGGGCCCGGCTACGACGGGGTGCCGGGCCACTGGATCGGGCTGGTGGTGGCGGCCTCGTTCGCGGTGATCTCGTTCAGCCTCGGCTACTACGAGTAGCCCAGCGCCGCGCACCAAACCGGTCACGACCCGCGCCGCGGGCGCGCCAATGCCCACACGCCACCCGAGTCGGGCTCTGAGCCCTTTTCCGGCCGGTAACGGACGCTCGAGCCGGTGAACGGTGGAAGTAATGCTCCGACGCGCGTGCGGCTGTCACGATTCGCTCGTGTCGGCCGTGACGGGCTCCGACCCCTTTTCCGGCCGCTATCGGACGCTCGGTCGGGCTACCCGCCGGTGACGTCCCGGCGCAGGAACACCAGGTACGCCGCGGCCAGCGCGGGCAGCGCGTATGCCGCGCTCACCCAGAGGCCGCGGACGATCGGCGCCCAATCGGTAGGCACGCGGAAGAACCCCTGCCACGCAGACAGCTGCGTGCTGAGCAGGTAGGGATCGAGCCGCGACAGTCCCGGCAGGATGCCGACCAGCTGCATCAGCAGCGCGAACATCAGCGTTCCCACCACGGCCGCGGCGCTGTTGCGCGTCACGGCCGAGAGGCACAGCCCGACGCAGGCGATCGCGATCATCGGCACCAGGTAGACCAGGAAGCTGGCCGCGACCAGGACGAGCGCGCGGCGCGCGGACACCGGCTGCCCGGAGAGGTCGACCAGCGGATTGAACCCGGATTCGAGGCTACCCGCGATCACGGCGACCACCCCCATCACCAGCAGCGCCACCGCGGCGTACGTGACGGCGACCAGCGCCTTGCCGGCGAAGATCGGCCCACGATCGAGCGACCTGGTCAGGATCGTCTTGAGGGTGCCGTTGTGATCCTCCGACGCGATGATGTCGCCGGCCACGAGCGCCGTGATCAGTGGGAACAGCCAGATCGAGCCGAACAGCAGCAGCACGAGCGGAACGGCCAGGCCGGACTCGCGCACGTAGCGGCCGAAGGCGACGTCGTTCGGCGAGCCGCTCTGGAAGTGAAGCGCGGTGATGAAGATCAGCGGCACGGCCAGCGCGGCGCCGAGGCCGAGATACGTGCGCTTCTGCGCCACGAGCTTGCGTAGCTCCCAGCGGTACACCGTGAGCACGCCCGGCCGGCTCACGCCACCGCCACCCGCTCGTCCGCCGACCGCGCCGCGCGCGGGCCCGCCGAGGCGGATCCCTCGGTCAGCTCGAAGAACAGGTGCTCGAGCGACGCCCGCCCGGTCGTGAGCTCGCGGATGCCGATGCCCGCTGCGCCGAGCGCGACCGTGTAGCTGACGACGGCGGCGTCATCCGCCTCGAGCTCGAGCTGGTCACCCTCGGTCCGCCGCACGGCGAGCCCCCGCGCGACGCCCAGCGACAGCGCGGCGTCCGGGTCGGTGACCCGCACCCGGCGCGACTGGCCGTGGCTGCGGAGCAGTTCGTCGAGCCCGCCCTCGTAGAGGATGTCGCCGGTGCGGATGATCGACACACGGTTGCAGAGCTCCTCGACCTCGGACATCAGGTGGCTCGAAAGCAAAACCGTCAGCCCGTCGGAGGCGAGCCGCCGCACCAGGTCGCGCATGTCCCGCATGCCAGCCGGGTCGAGCCCGGTCGTCGGCTCGTCCAGGATCAGCAGACGCGGTCGCCGCAGCAGCGCGGCGGCGATGCCCAGCCGCTGCTTCATGCCATGTGAGTAGCTGCCCACCCGGTCGCCGGCCCGGTCGGCGAGATCAACGGTGTCCAGCACCTCGTCCACCCGCGTGCGGGCCCCCTCGCCGTCATACGCCGCGCAGAGCTCCAGGTTCGTGCGCGCCGTCAGGTACGGATAGAACCGCGGCGCCTCGACGAACCCGGCGACGCCGTCGAGGGCGCGCGCGCCGGCGATCTGCGGATCGCGGCCGAACAGCAGTGCACGGCCGGCCGTCGGCCGGATCAGCCCGAGCATCATGCGCAGCGACGTCGTCTTCCCAGCGCCGTTCGGCCCCAGGTACCCGTAGACGTCGCCCGGCTCGACCGTGATGTCGACCTCTGCGACGGCCCTGCGCTCACCGTAGACCTTCGTCAGCCCACGGGCCTCGATCGGTCGCGGATCGGTCACGAGAGCGCTCGCGCCGCCGTTTCCGCGGCCACGGGCGGCACCGATCCGAGCAGCGTGTACGTCACTCCCCCGCGCTGGAACCGCAGCACGGTGCCGAGCGCGGTCGCGAGCTCGCGTCCCGAGGCGCCGTCGATCGACACGCGTGGCAGGCCCGCGAGCGGGTCGCCGCCTTCAGAGCCGCTGTTCGCCTGCTCCAGCACGACGACGGCGCCGAGGCCCTTGCCGTAGACGAGCACGGCCGCCTTCGTGCCGCCCGCGTCCAGCAGCCGGACGGTCTTGCGCGGCAGTCCCACGAGCGTCGACGGCGCGGCCAGCCGGAAGGGCAACCGCTTGGCGACGGCGGCCGCGCCGGAGACGGCGCCGTGCGCGCGGTCGCGGCCCTCGGCGGCCTGCGACGGCGGGGAGGGAAGCGTCACGCGAGTCACCTTGGTGGACGCCGAGGGCCGTACGGTCAGATCGGCGCTGGAGACCGTGCCGTAGTGGACGTCGGTCGCCGTGAGAGCGAGCACCGGCGAAGTGTCGCCACGGCTGTAGACGGCAACCTTCAGCGGCACGCCGCGCTGCGCGTCCCACGCCAGCTGGAGGCCGCCGAGAAGGCCCCCGTCATGCTTCGGCGAGATGCGAACGGAGTAGACCGGCCGGCCAGCGATGTCACCGGGCACCGCACCGCTCAGGTCGACCGCGCGAGCCAGCCGCGTGAGTGCCGAACTGATGCTCGCCATCGCAGGGACGGCGTGCCGCTGCACGGGAGACGCCTCGGCCCCGCCGCGGCGTGGCAGCGGCAGCACGTACTCGGTCGCCCGGGATGCGTCGTACACTCGCAGCGACCGCCCGTCGCCCATGATCTGCGTGTCCCCGGATTCGGACTGCAGCTCCAGCCGGAAGCGCCCGTCGCCGCTCAGCCACAGCCGGCCGGTGGCGCCGTTCAGCAGCGCGGAGCCGCCGCCCGTCGAGACCGAGCCGCTCGGGAACAGGTGGTTCGTGAACGTGATGCGGGCGCTCACGCCCTTCACGGGCGTGGCGGCGAGTGCATTGCGTATCGCCTGCGCCAGGGGGCGATGAGGCGGCTTCGGGCCGCCGCGGTCGCGCGCGACGGCGATGCCGGCCACGAGGACGACGGCCGCCAGCGCCCCGGCGAGGGCGAGCAGGCGAACGGTGGACATGCGGCGCAGCAGGTTCATCAACGGCCTTTCTCGGTCGGTACACCTGCTGTATAGGCCGCCGTCTCTGAGGAATCTCTGAGCAGCGGCAGCACGAGCGCGAATCTCGGCCCATCGATCTCGAGCACGCCACCGTGCCGCAGTGCCGTCGCCTGGACGAGCGCGAGGCCGAGCCCGGAGCCCTCGCTGCCCGAGCTGTTCGGCCCGCGCCAGAAGCGCGTCGCCGCATCTCCCGCGAGTCCATCCGGAATGCCCTCGCCGCGGTCGGTCACCGAGATCACCGCGTGCTCACCGGACCGCTCGACGCGCACCTCGACCGGTGCGCCCGGTGGCCCGTAGCGCTTGGCGTTCGCGACGAGGTTGCCGACGGCGCGCTCGATGGCGGGGCCGTCACCGCGCACGTGCACCGGCTCGGCGACGGCCACCCTGACCTGCGCGTGACCGGCGAACGCGGCGACCACCTCAGCCAGGTCGACGCGCTGGGCCGGTGCCGCGGCCGCATCCTCACGTGCGAGGGCCAGCAGCGAATCGACCAGCCGCGAGAGCCGGGCGATGTCAGCCTCGAGGTCGGCGAACACCTCGCCGTCGGGGGCATGCCGGGCGAGGTACTCGGCGTTCCCGCGCAGGGCGGTGAGCGGCGTGCGCAGCTCGTGCGACGCGTCCGCAAGGAACCGCCGCTCGGCGTCGCGCGCGCGCTCGAGCGCCTCGAGCATGCCGTTGACCGTCGCCGCCAGCTCGGCGATCTCGTGTGGGCCGTCGGGGTGCGACACGCGTCTGGACGAGTCGCCCGTAGCCCGGATGGCCGCCGCGTCTGACGACAGCCGTTCGACGGGCCGCAGCACCCGGCGGGTGACCAGCATCGCGGCCGGCAGGGCGAGCAGGGCCGCGACGAGCCCCGACAGCAGCGTGAGGGTGCGCAGCCGGTGCAGCGTGTGGTTGACCTGCTGGGTCGACGAGGCGACGACGACCGCTCCGCCGGACGAGGCCGCACCGCCCAGGCTCGCCAGCGGGGCGGCGTAGACCCGGACCGCCTGGCTGCCGAACCTGGCGTCCGCGTACCGCGGCCTGCCGTCGCGGATCACCCGCCGCGCGACCGTCGAGGCGGGGAGCAGTCCGGCTCCGAGCGACTGCGACCGGGCGTAGATGCGGCCGCGGCCGTCATAGACCTGGATCAGGATCGTCCCCGACGTGGCCGACGAGTCAAGCGCGCCGGGCGCGGTCAGCAGCCTCGGAGTCGTCGCACCGAGCGCGGCGACGTCCGCGGCACGCTGGCGCAGCGTGCGGTCGAGCTGTTGGTGCAGATCCCTCCCGAGCAGCACCTGAAGCGCGGCGCCGAGCAGGATCACGCCGAGCAGGATGCTTCCCGCGGCCGCCACCGCGACCTGCGTGCGGAGCGTCCAGCGCCTCATGGCCGTATCACGAAGCCGACGCCGCGCACCGTCTGGATCAGCGGCGGCGCGCCGAGCTTCGCGCGGAGGTAGGTGATGTGCTGGTCGACGGCGTTGCCGGTCGGGCGGGGGCCGTCCCGCCACACCACCGCGAGCGCCTCGTCGCGGCTGACGACCCGGCCGGCGGACTGGACGAGGAGCGTCAGGAGCTCCGCCTCTCGCGGCGTCAGGTCGATGCGGCGACCGCCCCGCTCGGCGGCGAGGGCGTCGGGGTCGACGCGCAGATCGCCGACGCTGACCACACGCGGCACCTGACCGCGGCGCAGGAGGGCGCGGATGCGAGCGACCAGCTCGACCGTCTCGAACGGCTTGACGAGGTAGTCGTCGGCGCCCGCCTCGAGGCCCTCGACGCGGTCCGGCACGGCATCGCGCGCGGTCAGCATGAGGATCGGCGTCACATCGCCCTTCGAGCGCAGCCGCCGGGCCACGGCGAGCCCGTCCAGCCCGGGCATCACGCGGTCGAGCACGATCGCATCCGGCACCCAGCGCTCCGCCCGGGCGAGCGCCGCACCGCCGTCGGCGGCGGTCTCGGTCTCGAAGCCCTCCGCCTCGAGCGTGCGCTGCAGCATCCGCACGATGGCAGCGTCGTCGTCGACGATCAGCACCCGCGAGGCCATGCGGGCAGTATTACGGCGATTAGGCTGCCGTCATGAGCACACCGCGGATCGACCCGCTCGCCGAGGCCTTTGCCGGGGCCGCAGACGTCTACGACCGCGGCCGCCCCGCCTACCGGCCCGAGCCGCTCGACTGGGCATGGTCGGAGCTCGGCCTCGGGAACGACGCCACGGTCGTCGATCTCGCCGCCGGCACCGGCAAGCTCGCGGTGCAGCTGGCGTCGCGGGCGGCACGGCTGATCGCCGTCGAGCCGCTCGACGGCATGCGCGCCGTGCTCGAGCGCCAGGTGCCCGAGGCCGAAGCCGTCGTCGGCACGGCGGAGCACCTCCCGCTGCCCGACTCCTCCGCCGACGCCGTCTTCGTCGGCGAGGCGTTCCACTGGTTCGACGGGGATCCGGCGCTGCGCGAGATCCACCGCGTGCTGCGGCCCGCCGGCGGGCTCGTGCTGGTCTGGAACGCCGGGGAGTGGGATGAGCAGCCGTGGGCGACGGAGGTCTTCGCACGAATCGATCGGGAGCCGAAGCCCGGCGTCCGGCCCGAGAACCGACCGTGGAGCGGCCTCTGGCGTGATGCATTCGAGCGCACATCGCTGTTCGAGCCGCTGCGGCGGCACAGCTTTCCGCACGTGGTGCACACGGACGCCGAGGGGTTCGCGCTGATGATCTCGTCGTGGAGCTTCGTGGCGGCACTGCCCGACGACGTGCGGGACCGGCTCGCTGCCGACGTTCGCGAGATCATCACCCGCTGCACCGGCGGGCCGGTCGAGCTCCACCTCCGCACCGACGTCTACCTCACCCGGGCGGTGACGGACGCCGGGCGCTGATCGCGTCGGGAGCGACCAGTTCGACCGGGTGGACGATCGGCAGGTCGCCTCTCCCGATGCGACGAAAGGCGGCGGCCAGCTGCAGCGCGCATCCCGGGTTGGCGGTGGCCACGAGATCCGGGGACGCGGCCAGAATCGACGACGCCTTGCGGTCGCCGAGCTCCCGGGCCGCGCGCGGCTGCATGAGGTTGTAGGTGCCGGCGGAGCCGCAGCACATCCCCGGGTCGTCAATCTCCAACAGCTCGATGCCGGGCACGCCGCGCAGCAGGTTGCGCGGCGGCTCGCGCACGCGCTGTCCGTGCAGCAGGTGACAGGCGTCCTGGTAGACGACGCGCAGGCGCCGCGACGCGGGTGGCGCGTCCGCCGGGCCAAGCTCCGCGAGCAGCTCGGTCACGTCGACCACCCGGCCTGCGAACTCCTCGGCGTCCGGGGACGCCAGCAGCTCGCCGTACCCCTTCATCGCCGATCCGCACCCGGCCGCGGTGACAACGACGCGGTCGAACCCCGTGAGCGCCGCGATGGTCGCCTCGGCGCGGCGTCTGCCATCCGCCTCTCGCCCGGCGTGCAGATGCAGCGCACCGCAGCATCCCTGGCCGCCCGGCACCGAGACGTCGCAGCCGGCCGCGGCCATCGCGCGAACCGCGGCGGCGTTCACGCGCCCGAAGTACACCCGCTGAGCGCACCCGCTGAGCAGCGCAACGCTCATCCGCCGCTCACCCACCGCCGGAGTGAAGGCGGGCGGGCGGGCCCGCAGGTCGCCGGCCGACACGCGGGGCGCGAGGGCCATGGGCCGCAGTCCCAGCGCGAGCGGCCACGAGAGCGCGCGCAGCAGCCGCGGCCGGGGTACCACGGCGAAGACCGCGGCGTCGACCAGCCGCTGCCGCGGCGACCGCGGGGCGCGCTCCCGCCGCTCCGCGCGCGCACGCTCGATCAGCCGGTCGTAGCGCACGCCGCTGGGGCAGGCCGGCACGCAGGCCAGGCAGCCGAGGCAGCGGTCGAGATGCGTCGCGACGGTGTCGTCGAGCGGCGCCTCGCCCCGCTCCACCAGGTTCATCAGGTGGATGCGGCCGCGCGGCGAGTCCATCTCCTCGCCCCACAGCCCATAGGTCGGACAGGCGGGCAGGCAGAAGCCGCAGTGCACGCATGCATCGAGCAGCTCGCGCGTCGACGGCGTGCTCATGCGGCGAGGCGGTCGACGACCCGCTGCTCGAGCTCGGTCAAGGCTCGCGGCGGCGCGGCCACGTCGGCGAACAGCCAGCCACGGCCCCAGCGGCCGACGACGGCCGTCGCTCCCGCCGCACGCAGCTCGCCGGAGCGTGCCGTGCAGCCGTCCGGCAGGCAGCGGTGGAGCGCGAGGCCGCTCTGAAGCGCCCGCTGCTCTTCCCACACCGGCTCGTCCTCCCCGACCACCTCCCCGCCGGCAAGCTGCCGCGCCGAGGCCGCGAGGCGGTCGGCCGCCGGGCTCTCGAAGCGCACGAGCAGTATCCCGTCGGGCCACCGGTAGTCGAGGCATGCCGGAGCGAGCGGGTCGAACACCGACACGTCGCACGGCGCGGTCACGAGCGTGCACGTGCGGGCGGGGAGCGGATGCAGCCGCAGCGTCAGCTCGAGCAGCGTGCCGAAGCGCCCCTCGGCGCCGGTGAAAAGCTTGGGCAGGTCATATCCGGCGACGTTCTTCACCACCTTGCCGCCGCCCTTGATCTCGGCGCCGCCGGGCAGCCGGGCGCGCACGCCGAGGATCAGGTCGCGCGGGCGTCCGTAGCGGTGCGCGCGGGGTCCGAACAGGGCGCGGTCGAACACCTCGCCGACGGTCAGCCCGTCGCCGGGCGGGTCGAGCGCCAGCATCTGGCCGCGGGCGCCGACGTGGCGCTGGAGATCGACCAGCGGGGTCTCCGCCTCCACGGTGCAGGTGAGGTCGCCCGCCTCGTGTTCGATCACCACCGCTCCGCGACCCCCTCGCGCTCGAGCGGGTGCTCCCGGTAGGGGCCCGGCACCTCGCCGCACAGGCGGGGCGTCGGGAAGACCTTGCCCGGGTTGCAGCGCCCCTCGGGATCGAACCCGCAGCGGAGCCGGTGCATCGCGTCGAGATCCGCCTCGCCGAACATCGCCGGCATGTGCCGCGCCTTGTCGAGGCCGATGCCATGCTCGCCGCTCAACGAGCCGCCCACCTCCAGGCACGCAGCGAGGATGTCCGACGCCAGTTGCTCCGCCAGGTGGGCCTGGCCCTCGACCGAGGCGTCGTAGAGGACGAGCGGATGCAGGTTCCCGTCGCCCGCGTGGAAGACGTTGCCGACTCGAAGGCCGTAGCGCTCGGACAGCTCGGCGATGCGCCGCAGGGTCTCGGGCAGCCGCGTGCGCGGGACGACGCCGTCCTGCACGTAGTAGTGCGGGCTCACGCGGCCCATCGCGGCGAACGCCGCCTTGCGGCCGCGCCAGAAAGCGGCCCGCTCGGTCTCGTCGGCGGCGCGCCGCACGTCGGTCGCGCCGGCCTGGCGGCAGAGCGCTTCGGCGCGATCGACGACCAGCTCCACCTCCACGGAGGGGCCGTCCAGCTCGACCAGCAGCACCGCGCCCGCGTCAAGCGGCAGTCCTGCGTGCACCGCCTGCTCGGCCGCCTCGATCGTGAGGGCGTCCATCATCTCGATCGCCGCGGGGACGATGCCCGCGGCGATGATTGCCGAGACCGCCTCGCCCGCGTCGTCGGTCGAGCGGAACGCTGCGAGCAGCGTCTCGACGCACTGGGGCAGCGGCAGCACGCGCACCACCACCTCCGTCACGACGCCGAGCGTCCCCTCCGAGCCCACGACCGTGCCGAGCAGGTCGAGCACATCTTCGTCGCCAAGTCGGACAACGGAGCCGTCCGGCAGCACCAGCTCCGCCTCGAGCACGTGGTTGGCGGTGAAGCCGTACTTGAGGCAATGAGCACCGCCGGAGTTCTCGGCGACGTTTCCACCGATCGTGCACACCTGCTGACTCGAGGGGTCGGGCGCGTAGTACAGGCCATGCCGGGCGACGGCCTGCGTCACCTCGAGATTCGTCACGCCGGGTTGGAGGCGTACGCGTCTGTTCGGAACATCGACCTCGAGGATGCTCCGCATGCGGGACAGCCCGATCACGATGCCCTCGGCCACGGGCACCGCGCCGCCGGAGAGCCCCGTCCCCGCGCCGCGCGCGACGAAGGGCAGGCCCCGCTCGGCGCACACCTCGACCACCGCGACGACCTCGGCGGTCGATGCCGGGAGCGCGACGGCGAGCGGCTGGGCGCGGTACCCCGTGAGCCCGTCCGACTCGTACGTGCGCAGGGCGACGGGATCGGTGACGACGTTGGCCGCGCCCACGATGCGGCCGAGCTCGGCGGTCAGGCTCACTCGGGGAGCCTACCGCTCGCCGGTCAGCGGGTCAGCCGGCCAGCTCGGTCATCATCATCTGCAGCAAGCCGCCGGCGCGGTAGATGCGGACGTCGGCCTCGGCATCCAGCCGGGCAAGCGCCCGGAAGCTGCGCTCGCCGCCGTCGATCTCGACGGTGACCATGTCGCCGACGCCGAAATCGGCCAGGCCGCGGATCGTGAACGTCTCCGTTCCGGTGATGCCAAGCGACTCCGCCGACTCGCCCTCGGCGAACTGGAGCGGGATGACTCCCAGCGCGACCAGGTTCGAGCGGTGGATGCGCTCGTAGCTCTCGGCAATCACCGCTCGCACGCCGAGCAGCGCGCTGCCCTTCGCCGCCCAGTCACGCGAGCTGCCGGAGCCGTACTCGCGGCCGGCGATCACGACCAGCGGGACTCCCTCCTCCAGGTAGCGAAGGGACGCGTCGTAGATCGAGAGCTGCTCGCCGTCCGGGAAGTGGCGCGTGAAGCCGCCCTCGACGTCCTCGACGATGCGGTTCCGCAGGCGGATGTTCGCGAACGTTCCGCGCACCATCACCTCGTGGTTGCCCCGGCGCGCGCCGTAGCTGTTGAACTCGCGCGGCTCGATCCCGTGCTCCATCAGGTACGCACCGGCCGGCGTGGACGACGCGATCGAGCCGGCGGGCGAGATGTGGTCGGTCGTCACCGAATCGCCGAGCAGGGCGAGGACGCGCGCGTCGACGATGTCCGAGAGATCGGCCGGGCGCTCGAAGAAGGTGGCCTCGCGGACGTAGGTCGACTCGGGATCCCAATGGAACAGTTCCCCGGACGGGACGGGCAGCGTCTGCCAGCGGTCGTCGCCCTCGAAGATGCGGCCGTACTGATGCTCGAACAGGCTCGCTGACACCGCGCCGCGGACGGCCTCGGCGACCTCCTCGCCGGTCGGCCAGATCTCGTCGAGCATCACGGGGTTGCCGTCGCGGTCGCGGCCCACCGGCTCGCTCGTCAGGTCGGCGGTGACGCTGCCGACAAGCGCGAATGCGACGACCAGCGGCGGCGAGGCGAGGTAGTTGGCGCGCACCTGCGGATGGATGCGGGCCTCGAAGTTGCGGTTTCCCGAGAGGACGGCCGCCACCGACAGATCGCGTTTCGAGATCTCCTCGCTGACCTCCTCCGGCAGCGGGCCGGAGTTCCCGATGCACGTGGTGCAGCCGTAGCCGACCAGGTTGAAGCGGAGCGCGTCCAGGTACTCGGTCAGCCCCGCGGCGTCGAGGTAGTCACGGACGACACGGGAGCCCGGGGCCAGGCTCGTCTTCACCCACGGCTTGGTCTGGAGCCCGCGCTCCACCGCCTTCTTGGCGACCAGGCCGGCGGCGACCATCAGCGCGGGGTTCGAGGTGTTCGTGCAGCTGGTGATGGCGGCGATGGCAACCGATCCGTCGCCGAGCTGCGTGCCGTTGCCGTGCTGGACCGGGAATGCTTTCGAGAAGCTCGCCGGCACGCCGGCGAGCGGGACGCGATCCTGCGGGCGCCGCGGGCCTGCCAGGCTGGGCTCGACCTGCGACAGGTCGAAGTCGATCGTCTCGGAGAACGCCGGAGCCGGCTCGTCACCGGTGCGGAAGAGGCCCTGCTCCTTGGTGTAGGCCTCGACGAGGGCGACGTGGTCGGCCGGGCGGCCGGTGTCCCGGAGGTAGGCGAGCGTCTGGGCGTCGACGGGGAACATCGCGGCGGTCGAGCCGAACTCCGGCGACATGTTCGAGATGGTCGCGCGGTCGGCGACGCTGAGGGCGGGCACGCCGGGGCCGAAGAACTCCACGAACGTGCCGACCACCCCGTGGGCGCGCAGGCGCTCGGTCATCGTCAGGACGAGGTCGGTCGCGGTGACGCCGGGGCGGAGCTCGCCCGACATGCGGACGCCGAGCACGACGGGCGAGAGCATGTACATCGGCTGGCCGAGCATGACCGCCTCCGCCTCGATGCCGCCCACGCCCCAGCCCAGCACGCCCAGAGCGTTGATCATTGTCGTGTGCGAGTCGGTGCCGACCAGCGAGTCGGGGACCGCCACGCCGTCTCGGACCTGGACGACGCGCCCGAGGTACTCGAGGTTCACCTGGTGGACGATGCCCATGCCCGGCGGCACGACGCGGAAGTTGCGGAACGCCTCCTGCGCCCAGCGCAGCAGGGCGTAGCGCTCGCCGTTGCGCTCGAACTCGCGGTCGATGTTGCTCTGGTACGCCTGGTCGGATCCGAAGGCGTCGACCTGCACGGAGTGGTCGATGACGAGGTCCACGGGGACGAGCGGGTCGACGCGCGACGGGTCGCCGCCGGCCCGCGCGACGGCCGAGCGCATCGCGGCCAGGTCGACGACGGCGGGCACGCCGGTCAGGTCCTGCATGATCACGCGCGCAGGCATGAAGGCGAGATTCGCATCGGGCGCGCTCTGCGGCCAGGCGGCGAGCGCGCGGACGTCGTCCTCGGTCACGTGCTCGGTGCCGGCCTGTCGAAGGAGGTTCTCGAGCAGGACGCAGACCGTGTAGGGAAGCCGCAGCGGGTCGACGAGGCGGCCGATCCGGAAGAGCTGCTCGCCGCTTGGGAGCCTGTCCGCGGCGGAGAACGGATCGCCTGGTATTGCCATGGGCAGAACGGTATCAAGATACCCTGCACGCTCTTCCACCCGGTCGACATGAACGGATCCCGAGTCCCCCTCCCACCTTTCGCCGAGCGCCCCTTCCAGGTGTTCGTGAACGGCGTTCCGAAGGAGGAGGGCAAGGACTACGAGATCCAGGGCACGGCGCTCGTCTTCGCCGACGAGCTGGTACCGCCGCGGCGGATGACGATGAAGAGCTACGCGCGCCTCATGTTCTGGGGGCGGTACAAGACCGAGCACAGCGTCGACCTGGTCTACCACCGCGGCGGCGACAGGCAGGTGGCGAACGGGCTCCAGATTGCGCCGCCGGGCGCCGCGGTCTAGCGGATCACAGCGGAATCACGCGTCCGTCACAGCCGCTGGGACGGTGTCCGACTCCATACACCCCGCCGTTGCGTGCGTGTGACGCTCTTGCGACAGATCAGCCGCCTGGTTGAGCCGTTCCGCGGCTCACCCCAATTCTTGGAGACCAACCCCGGTCCGGTGGGTGTGACGTGCCTGTGACGGTGGCGTAGCAGGCCGGCGAGAGGCCCTGCCGGGCTAGCGCGGGTTGACCGCCGCCCGCGCGATGCCGCGCAGCATGCGGCGGAACACGTACGCGTGGATCGGGTACAGGCCGTACCAGTACGCGCGACCGGCGAGCCCTGCGGGGTCGAACAGCGCCGTCTGACGGATGCGCGCTCCGTCGGTCTCCGACTCGACCTCGAACTGCAGCCACGCTCTGCCCGGCACGCGCATCTGGGCCTGGAGCCGCAGCAGCCGGTCCGGCTCGAACTCCTGAACCGTCCAGAAGTCGAGCGTGTCGCCCGCCGCCACCGTCTCGGGATTCCGGCGCCCGCGACGCAGGCCGACCCCACCGAGCACCTGGTCGAGCGCGCCGCGCAGCTGCCACAGCGCGTCCGCGCCGTACCAGCCGGTGGCACCGCCGATCCGCGCGATCGGCCGGAACGCGGCCGCAGCCGGCACGGGCACCACCACGGCGCGTGAGTCGATCAGCCGCGATCCGTACTCGGTGCGGTTGCGCTGCCGCACCGGGGTGGCCGGCAGCGCGTCGGACCAGCGGGTCTCCGCGAACTCGCCGTCCTCGAAGGCGAGCGCCCGGTCGATCGCCTCCTCCACAGTGCGCGGGCGCACGCGGAAGTCGTGGAGAGCCGCGGCGTCGGTGACGACGGTCTCCGAGCGGACACCGTCCACCAGCTTGCGTCCCACCTGTGCGTAGAGCGGAGTGACCAGGGACAGCCACAGGCTGGAGAGCCTGGGCGTGAGCAGCGGCACGCTGATCATCATCCGGCGCAGCCCCCTGCGCCGGGCGTATGCGTGCATGATGTCGCCGTACGAGACAACATCCGCCCCGCCGATCTCGTACACGCGGCTCTCCCCGGGAGGCAGATCGAGCGCGGCGAGCAGGTAGGCGATCACGTCCTCGATCGCGATCGGCTGGGTCGGCGTCCGCACCCACCGCGGCGTCACCATCACCGGCAGCCGCTCCACGAGCGCCCGGATCATCTCGAAGGACAGGCTCCCGGACCCGATCACGATCGACGCCCGGAACTCGATCGTCTCGACACCGGACTCGCGGAGCAGCTGGCCGACCTCCTGCCGGGACGCCAGGTGGCTGGAGAGCGTGCCGCTCCCACCGAGCCCGCCCAGGTAGATGATCCGCCGCACGCCTGCATCGCGCGCCACGCGCCCGAACAGCTCGGCCGCATCGCGGTCGACCTGGGCGAACGAGGCCGACGACGTCATCGAGTGGACGAGGTAGTACGCGACGTCGACGCCCTCGAGCGCAGCGCGCAGAGCGCCCTCGTCGAGCACATCCCCGGCCACCACCTCCGTGCCGGCCGCGGCCCGCGCCCGCAGCGCCTCGGGCCGCCGGGCCATGCACCGCAGCTCGACATCCTCACGCTCGAGCGCGCGCAGGAGGCGGCCGCCGACATATCCGGTGGCGCCCGTCAGCAGGACGCGGGGGGAGGTCATCTATGCGACGGAGTAGCCCGCCAGCCAGCGGCCGAGCAGGGCGACCAGTGTGATGACGAGCACTGCGACGATCGTCCCGCCCCTGGAGCGCTGGCTCATCGCGTAGGCCAGAAGCGCGACGACGAGCGCGATCGGGCCGGCGAACAGCGGCTTCCACCAGAACCCCGACACGGCGACGACCACGGCCGCGGCGTTGAGGACGGCCAGCGCGTCCTCCTGGAATGACTCGTACTCAGGCGTGTAATCTCGCACGTGCGCTCCTTGGGCCGATGGTCGCGCAGCGGATTGTAGCCATGGCGGAGACGAGAGGAACGACCAACCTGCGGCAGGCCGGGATCACGCACCGGCTGCTGCGCTACCGGTACACGGGCGAAGGGCCGGTGGCCGTCGAGGCGGCGGCTGCGCTGGGCGTCGACCCCGCCCTGCTGTTCAAGACGCTCGTCGTGATGGCCGGCTCCGAGCCGGTGTTCGCGCTGGTTCCCGCCGATCGCGAGCTTGCGCCGAAGCTGCTTGCCGCCGCCGCCGGCTCGAAGGCCGCAGAGCTTGCCGACCGCCGCACCGCCGAACGGATCACCGGGTACCAGGCCGGCGGGATCAGCCCGCTCGGAAGCAGGCGGCGAATGCGCGTCTTCGTCGACCGCTCGGCCGGCGACCACCCCGCCATCCTGCTCAACGCCGGGGCGCGCGGGCTGATCGCCGAGGTCGCGACCCCACCGCTGCTCTCCCACCTGGGCGCCGTGGCCGTCCCACTGGTTCGGGACGAGGCGCGCTAGTCGTATCTGCCGCCGGCGATCTCGCCAAGCTTCTCCATGCTGTGCGTCGCCTGCAGCGTGCGCACCGTCCCGGACTTCGACCGCATGACCAGCGAGTGCGTGCGAGCGCCGCCGCGCTGGTAGCGCACGCCCCGCAGCAGGTCTCCGTCGGTGACGCCCGTCGCCGCGAAGAAGGTGTTGTCCCCCTTGACGAGATCGTCCAGCGTGAGCACCTTGTCGAGGTCGTAGCCGGCGTCAATCGCCGCCTGCCGCTCCTCGGCGTCGCGCGGCCACAGCTTGCCCTGGAACTGCCCGCCCAGGCACTTGAACGCCGCCGCGGAGAGGACGCCCTCCGGCGTCCCGCCGATGCCCCACAGCAGGTCGATGCCCGTGTCGGGACTCGACGCCATCAGCGCGCCGGACACGTCGCCGTGCGAGATGAACCGGATGCGCGTGCCGACCGCGCGGATGCGCTTGACCATCTCGTCGTGCCGCGGCCGGTCGAGGATCACGACCATCAGGTCGCGCGGCCGCACCCGCTTGGCCCGCGCAATCGCCTCGAGCGTCTGCTCGATCGGCGCGTTCAGGTCGAGCTCCTCGTCGACCTCGGGGCCACAGGCCAGCTTCTCCATGTACACGACCGGGCCGGGGTCGAACATCGTCCCCTTCTCCGACGCCGCGACAACGGCCAGCGCGTTCGGCTGCCCGCGCGCGCACAGCTCGGTGCCCTCGAGCGGGTCGACCGCGACGTCGACCTCGACGCCGGAGCCCGAACCGATCCGCTCGCCGTTGAACAGCATCGGCGCCTCGTCCTTCTCGCCCTCGCCGATCACGACCATGCCGTCCATCTCGACGGTGGCGAGCATGTGGCGCATCGCGTCGACCGCGGCCTGGTCGGCGGCGATCTTGTCACCGAAGCCGACCCACCGCGCGGCCGCCAGCGCCGCGGCCTCCGTCACGCGAACCAGCTCGAGGGCGAGGTTGCGGTCGGGTGCGTGCGCCATGGCGCCAGGATACCGCCCGCGGCCGGGCGGCGGATCAGCGCCGGTCGCGCACCAGCCGCATCGCGGCGCCTGCCAGACGTTCGCGCTCGTGCAGCGGCTCGAGCCACCGCTGCGGTATCGCTCCGGCGCCGAACCGCGCCCCCGCAAGCGCCCCGGTCACCGCGGCGTTGGTGTCCGCGTCGCCGCCGAGGTTCGCGGCCGAGACGACCGCCTCCTCGAAGCTCCCGGCCGTCATTGCGGCCCAGAACGCCACGCGCAGTGCGGTCAGCACGAACCCGATCTGCCGGTGCACCGGATCCAGCAGCTCGTCGGCGGTCTGCCCCGGCGCCTCGGCGGCGACCAGCCCGACGCCGGACGTCGACTGCGGCAGCCGGCGGTCCGTCAGCAGCGCCGCGATCGTCATGTTCAGCAGCACGCACGCATCCCCGGCGAGCTCATCGTGATGCGTCAGCGACGAGTCGAGCCGCGACACGCGCTCGATCGCGCCCGGTTCGTCGCGGTAGAAGATGCCGATCGGCGCCGTCCGCATCAGCGAGCCGTTCCCGGCACTGTGGCCGCCGGACAACTCGTGGTACGCCGCGGCCGCCGCTCGGGCGTCGTCGGGCGTGCGGGCGCGTGCCAGCGCATGGCTGACCGTCGCTCCGATGTCCTTCGGCCCGGAGCGGGCCCAGACGAGGTACCGGGCGAGCACGTCGTCCTCGTCGTAGCCGCTGCGCTCGCCCATGCTCTCGGCGAGCGCGAGCGCCATCGCCGTGTCGTCCGTCCACTCGCCCAGCCGCCAGATGCGCGAGGCCACCATGTCGCGCAGCGGGCCGCCGTACCGCGCGTGGATCTGCTCCGGGTGGTCCCACTCGACCGCGGCGCCGAGCGCGTCGCCCACGGCCATCCCGAGCATCACCCCACGGGCGCGCTCCGCAAGCTGCGGGTGCGGCGCGCGGCGCCTCAGACGCAGCAGACCGGACACCAGTAGCTCGTCCGCCGCTGCTCGCCCTGCGGCGCGGACCGGATCGCCGCGCCGCAGCGCGGACACGGCCTCCCGGCCCGCCGGTAGATCTGCGCCGGAAGGCGTCCGCCGGCCGCGACCCCGCCACGCAGGATGCGACGGCTCGCCTCCGCGAGCGAGCGCAGCCTCTCGTCGCCGAGGGACGACACGGGCGCGAACGGATCGATGCGGCACTCCCACAGCGCCTCGCTCTTGACGATGTTGCCTACACCAGCAACGACGCGCTGATCCATCAACGCCTCGCCCACCGCGCGATCGACGATGCGGATGCGGCGCAGGTACTCGTCCATGTCGAAGTCACGCAGCAGGTCGGGGCCGAGGGCGAGCCGCACGCGCGATGACGGCACGACGCGCACGATCGTCCCGCGGATGACCGCGTCGCCGGCCGCGGTGCGCAGCACGTGCCGCCCGCGGCCGGTGCCGGCCGGCCGCAGCCGCACGCTGCCGTGCATTCCGAGGTGAGCGTGCAGCGAGCGGCCGTCGTCGCCGTGCACCAGCAGGTTCTTGCCGCGCGCTTCGACACCGACCACCTTCGCGCCGCTGAGCGGGCCGTCCTGCACCGTCTCGCCCAGCAACGGGCGCAGCCGGCGTGAAGCGAGCTCGAGCGTGTGACCTTCAGGCACGCAGCACCACCCGCCGCGGCGCCTGCAGGAAGCCGTGACCGACGAGCAGCCGCTCCGCCTCCGTGCCGGCCACCGGCTCGCCGTCGACGCGCTCGACCGCCAGGCGCTTGACCCGCCCGTCACGTACGAGCGATGCGAGCGCCGCGATGCCCGGCTCGAGCACCTCGCCGTCGATCACCACGAGGCCCCGGCCGCCGCGCTCGACGTAGAGCGCCGGCCGTCCGCCCACCAGCACGATCCAGGTTCCGGCCGCGCGTGCCAGCTTGCGCGGCGCCTCCGGCCATGGAACCGCGGCGCCGAACGGGTTCGCCGGGTCGTTCGACGCGATCACGGCCGTGGCACCCCCGGAGGCCGTCGGGTCGCGGACGTCTCGCAGCCGCTCGACCGCGGCAGGCAGCGCGAACTGCGCTCCGCCCAGCCCCTCGACGAAGTAGCCACGCTGGCACACGCCCGCCTCCTCCATCATCCGCAGCTCGCCGTACACCGCCGAGAAGCCGCCGGGCACCGCCTCCGCGAGCACCGCGGCGCGGGTGACGACGCCGTGGCGGTCGAGCAGCGCCTCGGCCAGCGCGCGGGCGCGGTCGCGCGGTGCGGGGAGCGGCTGGAGCAGGCGCTCGACCAGCGACCAGCGTCCCAGCGCAGCCGGCAGCGTGGCCGTCGGCCGCGCCCTGCGCCGGGCCACCGGCGGTGGAACCGTGCGCAACGGGATCCGACCGCCCGAACGGAGCGGATGCCAGGCGTCATTGGTGACCACTCCCGCCCAGACCAGCTCCCAGAGCGACGCCAGCACCACCCGGTCGGGCTCCTCCACCATCTCGACCAGCTCCCGGAAGAACAGCGCACCGCGGTCGCGCAGCGCGTCCGCCACTGCCGACGCCTCCGGCACGGCGATCTCCGCGGGGTGCAGGAGCGGCGCGTCGTCCCGCAGATGGACGGCGACACGGCCCTCCCCGGCGCCGATCCAGACCACCTCGCCGGACGCGCAGAGTGCGTCCAGCATGGCGGGGCGGTACCCGGGGACGCGCAACGGCAGCACGTCCTGCTCCCAAGCGGCCACGGGAAGCGCCACACCGCCCAGCTGGGAGACGACCTCACGGACACGGTTCTCGCCGCCGCCCATGTCACGGCCGATCCCCTGCCAGCCGGGAAGGAACCGGGCGAGCGCGTCGGCCTCCACCGGCTCCACGGCACGGCGCAGGCGGGCGAGCGTGCGCCTTCGGACGCGGCGCAGGACGTCCGGCTCGATCCATTCGCGGCCGCTGCCCCCCGGCCGGAAGCCGCCCTCGATCAGCGCACCCTCCGCCGCCAGCTCGCGGAGCGCGGGGCCGGGATCCATGCCCAGGCGCGCCTCGAGCTCGTCGGCAGTGAACGGGCCGTGCCCGCGGGCGTGGCGCATCACGAGCCGCCGCAGCGCGTCGGGCACCGGCTCGAGGAACGCCGCGGGAACGCCCGGCGGGATCGAGACGCCGGCGCCGTCTCGGTACAGCCCGGCGTCCTCGGCGGCAATCAATCGCCGGCGACCTGCCAGGCGCACCTCGATCGCCCGCCGCTCCCGGATCAGCTGCTGCGCCGCGACCGGGCCATCGGCCGGCAGGTCACCCGTACGGCGGAGGAGGTCGTGCAGATCGTCCGCGGACAGCGCCCGGTCCCGCCGCTGCAGCTCGGCCTCGACCTCGTCGATCGCCTCCGCGTCGAGCAGCTCGCGCAGGTCGCCCGCGGCGAGCAGCTCTGCGAGCAGCGACCGGTCGAGCGTGAGCGCCTGGGCACGGCGCTCGGCCATCGGCGTGTCGCCCTCGTACATGTACGTGGCGATGTAGTCGAACAGCAGTGAGCTGGCGAACGGCGAGGGGTGCGCAGAGTCCACCTCGACGAGCCGCACGTCGCCACGGCCGATCGACGCGAGCAGCTCGCGGAGCGCACCGAGCTCGAAGACGTCCGACAGCACCTCCCTGTAGGTCTCGAGGACGATCGGGAAGGAGCCGTACTTGACGGCGACCTGCTGGAGGTCGTGAGCCTTCAGGCGCTGCTGCCAGAGCGGCGTGCGCTGGCCCGGGCGGCGGCGCGGCAGCAGCAGCGCGCGGGCTGCGTTCTCGCGGAAGCGCGCGGCGAACAGCGGGCTCGAACCGACCTGCTCGATCACGAGGTCCTCGACCTCGTCCGCGGCCGGGACGATCAGCTCCGTGGGCGGGGCGGTGTCGGCGTCGGGCAGCCGGATCGCGATCCCGTCGTCCGCCCAGGTGGCCTCCACCTCGATGTCCAGCGCGTCGGACATCCGCTTCTCGATCGCCATCGCCCAGGGAGCGTGGACGCGCCCGCCGAAGGGCGAGAGCACGCAGATCCGCCAGTCGCCGATCTCGTCGCGGAACCGCTCGACCACGATCGTGCGGTCGTCGGGGAGCGCGCCGGTCGCCTCGCGCTGGTCATCGAGGTAGGCGGCCAGGTTGGCGGCCGCGCGCACGTCCAGCTCGCCGAACCGTCGCGTGCGCGTCGCCTCGCCGACCGCGCGTCCGAGCTCCGACGGACGGCCGACGCCGTCGCCCTTCCAGAACGGCATCTTGCCCGGCACCCCGGGCGCCGGCGAAACGAGCACGCGGTCGCGGGTGATCTGCTCGATGCGCCAGGAGGTGGCGCCGAGCTGGAACACCTCCCCCTGGCGGGCCTCGTAGACCATCTCTTCGTCCAGCTCGCCGACCCGTGCGCCGGAGTCGGCGAGGAACACGCCGTAGAGGCCACGATCGGGAATGGTGCCACCCGAGACAACGGCCAGACGACGGGCGCCGTCGCGGCCACGCACCGTGCCGGCGGAGCGGTCCCAGACGATGCGCGGGCGGAGCTCGGCGAACTCGTCGGAGGGGTAGCGGCCGGCCAGCATCTCGAGCACTCCCTCGAACTGCGGACGGGAGAGCTCGCTGTAGGGATACGCCCGCCGCACCATGTCGTGGAGATCGGACACGGGCCACTCGTCCATGGCGGTCGCCGCCACGACCTGCTGCGCGAGCACGTCGAGCGGCTGGCGCGGCACGCGCGTGTGCTCGATCTCGCCCTCGCGCATCCGGCGGGTGACCACCGCCGTCTCGAGCAGGTCGCCGCGCCACTTCGGGAAGAAGCGGCCGCGCGACGCCTCCCCCACGCTGTGGCCGGCGCGCCCGACGCGCTGCAGGCCCGCGGCCACTGACTTGGGTGACTCGATCTGGACGACGAGGTCGACGGCGCCCATGTCGATGCCGAGCTCCAGGGACGACGTGGCGACCAGCGCGGGCAGGTCGCCGCGCTTGAGCATGTCCTCGACCTCGAGGCGCTGCTCGCGGGCGATCGACCCGTGGTGTGCGCGCGCGATCTCGGCTTCCGCGAGCTCGTTGAGGCGGTTCGCCACGCGCTCGGCGGAGCGGCGGTTGTTGACGAACACGATGGTGGAGCGGTGCCCTTGGACGAGCTCCAGCAGCCGCGGGTAGACGGCCGGCCAGATCGACACCCGCGGCTCTCCCTCGACCGCCGGGGCGGCGCCCAGCTCGCGCATGTCGTCGACCGGCACGATCACCTCGAGGTCGAGCTGCTTTGCGGCACCGGCGTCGACGATGGTGACGTCCCGGTCGCCGCCGAGGAAGCGGGCGACCTCCTCCAGGGGACGCTGCGTGGCCGAGAGGCCGACCCGCTGCACGGGGCGGGCGGTGAGCTGCTCCAGGCGCTCCAGCGAGAGGGCGAGGTGGGCGCCGCGCTTGGTCGCGGCGACGGCATGGATCTCGTCGACGATCACCTGCTCGACCGTCCGCAGCACGTCGCGGGCGCCCGATGTCAGCATCAGATAGAGCGACTCCGGGGTGGTGATCAGGATGTCGGGCGGCTCCCGCCGGATCGCCGCGCGCTCGCTCTGGGGCGTGTCGCCGCTGCGAACGGCCACGCGCGGGCGGCGGGCGAAGCTGATCCCGGCGAGCGGCGAGCGGAGGTTGCGCTCGATGTCGTGGTTGAGCGCCTTGAGGGGCGAGATGTAGAGCACGCGGGTGCCGCGCTCGGCCGGATCGCGGACGAAGCCGTCGAGGGCCGTCAGGAAGGCGGCGAGCGTCTTGCCGGAGCCGGTCGGCGCCAGCAGCAGCGTGTTGTCGCCGTCGGCGATCGCTGGCCACCCGAGCGACTGGGCGCGCGTCGGCCGCTCGAAGGAGCTCGTGAACCAGCCGGCGACCGGCTCGGTGAAGCGCGAGAGCGGGCCCGAAGCCATCCCTGCAGTGTATTGGAGGCGCTCGACTAGGCTGGATCCCGTGTGGACGGCGATCCGCTTCGTGCACGTCCTGTCGGCGATCGCGTGGGTGGGCGTGCAGCTGACCCTGTTTGCGTTGTTCCCGGTGCTTCGGCGACAGCTGGAGCGCGAGCAGTTCCGGGTCGTGGCGCGGGCCGCCGGGATCCGGCTGGCCGCCGTGGCTGTGGTGGCGATGCCCGCGCTGCTGGCGTCGGGGATCGCGCTGGCCGCGCACGAGGTGCCGAGCGGCGAGCGCAGCTGGGTGATCGCCAAGCTCGTTATCTGGGGGCTCGTGCTGGCAGCGTTCGCCGGGCACGCGGCGACCGCCTCGCGCGACCGGCGGGTGTGGCTGTCGGCCACGATGCTCGTCCTCAGCCTGGCCGCCGTGCTGATCGGAACCCGGCTCACGGAGATGTGAGCTGTGTTGGAACGCGGCCGATCCGCTCGTCACACTTCCGGCGAACACCGATACTGAGGCGATATGCACGATATCCGCATGGGACGAGGCGTGTTCTTCGGGGTGGTGGCCACCGGAGTGGCCGGGCTGTTCGTGGGCAACCGCGTGTCCCGCGCAGCCGCGCCGCTCGGCAACGTCGTCCCGAATGCGCTGCACTCACTGGTTCCGGACGGCTGGCGCATCTACTCGGTGAACCCGCCCTGGCCGGAGTTCGATCCGTCGACCTACCGGCTGACGGTGGCGGGCGCGGTGGAGCACCAGCTGTCGCTCACCTGGGACGAGGTGATGCGGCTGCCGCAGGCGTCGCAGACGACCGACTTCCACTGCGTGACGGGCTGGTCGGTCGGCAACGTGCACTGGACGGGCGTGCGGCTGCAGGCGCTGTGGGACATGGCGAAGCCGACGGCGGACGCGAAGTACGCGAACTTCGTCTCGCTCGAGCAGCCCTACGTCGACACGCTCACGTTCGAGCAGACGCTGCTCCCGGATGTGATGGTCGCCCACTCGATGGGCGGGCAGCCGCTGACGCGCTCCCACGGGGCGCCGATGCGGCTCGTGATCCCCGAGATGTACGGCTACAAGAACGTGAAGTGGCTGACCCGGATCGACCTCGTCCCGTCGCTGAACGCGGGCTTCTGGGAGCAGCGCGGCTACGACATCGATGCCTGGGTTGGGCGCTCCAACGGCTACTGAGCAGGCGGCGTTCGTGCGGCGGTTCACGCCGGCCGAGCGCTGGCTGCACTGGCTGCTCGCGGCGTCGTTCTTCGCGATGCTGGCGACCGGCCTGATCCTCTACCTGCCGTCGCTCGCGGAGGTGGCCGCCGACCGGCGGCTGTGGAAGTCGATCCACCTGGGCGCGGCGATCGCGTTCTGGGCGGGGACGATGCTGGTGGTGCTGTCGGCCCCCGGCGAGCTGCGGGCGACGGCTCGCGAGCTGGACGGCTTCGACGAGGACGACCGGCGCTGGCTCCGCTGGGCGGTGCGGCGGAACGGCGTTGAGCCGCCGCAGGGACGGTTCAACGCTGGCCAGAAGCTGAACACCGCCATCATCGCCGGGCTGATGGTGGTGTTCACGATCAGCGGGACGCTGATCTACCTGCAGGAGACCGACGCCGGCTTCCGCGGCACCAGCGCGATCCTCGTCCACGACGTCGCCATGTATGTTGCGGTGCCGATCGTGCTCGGTCACCTCTACCTCGCGCTGGTCAACCCGGCCACCCGGCACTCGCTGCGGGGGATGGCGCTCGGCACCGTCGGCCGGGAGTGGGCGAAGCGCCATCACGCCAAATGGGAGCGTGACCTCTGAGGGCGCTCGTGCTGGGCTCCTCGGGAGCCTGGCCGCTGCCGCGTCTGGGGTGCGACTGCCCGCAGTGCACGTCCGACGACCCGCGCGACGCCCGGCTGCGCCCCTCGCTGCTGCTCGACGGCCGCATCCTGGTCGACGCCGGACCGGACGCGTACGCGCAGCTGCTTCGGGCGCAGGCCGTTCCCGAGGAGGTGCTGCTCACGCACCACCACCACGACCACATGCTCGGGTTGCACGTCCTCTCGAAGGCCGGACGGCTGCCGCTGCACATGACGAAGGAGACGGAGCGCGGAGTGCGCTCGATCTTCCCGCGCATCGATTTCCGGATCATGCACCTGACGCCAGGGGTGCGGCTCGAGCTCGGAAACGGGCTGATCGCCCAGGCGTTCGACGTGGAGCACGACGCGAACGTGCGCACGCTGGCGTTCAGGTTCACGAGCCCGGACGGCGGAAGCCTCCTCTACGCGCCTGATCTCTCGGCGCCGCCCAGCTCGAAGCTGGCGAAGGGCGCATCGGTGCTGATGCTGGACGGGTCGGTCCGCGGCACCAGACGAGGAGGGCACATGCCGATCGAGGAGGGGCTGGACGTGGCCGCGACGCTGAAGCCGGGCCGGACGGTGTTCACCCACATCGGCCACCGGGTGGGCACGCATGCGGAGCTGGAAGGATGGCTGGACGGCCGGGCAGAGGTGGCGTTCGACAGCATGGAGATCGACTTCTGAGGCCGCCAGCGAACCGATGGCAAGAACGTTGCAGCGTCAATACCGCATTCCGGGGACCCAATTATTGGAGTCAAAGCCCTGACGTTTCGCCCGCATGGTTGCGCGAAATCGACTCCCACCCGAATTATTGGAGTCAAAGCCCGTCTGTGAAGTTGTTGCGCCTTCGCGACGGACTTGTGACATGTCCACGACCTCAAGCAGGCGACATCGCGGACCAACCGGCCTCGAGGTCGAGCAGAAACCGCTTGCGCTCCAGGCCGCCGGCGTAGCCGCCGAGCGAGCCCCCGCTTCGCAGCACGCGGTGGCAGGGAACCACGATCGGGATCGGGTTCGCGCCGAGCGCCGTCCCGGCCGCGCGCACCGCGCGGTCGTTGCCCGCCGCGGACGCGACCTCCCGGTAGCTGGCGGTCGCGCCGTACGGGATCTTCGCGGTGCGCTCGAGCACCCGACGACGGAACGCGCTCGCGGTCAGCGACCAGTCCACCGGCACGTCGAACTCCCGCCGCCGGCCCTCGAAGT